>NZ_JACVBS010000034.1:0-39382 GCF_014852545.1 Variovorax sp. VRV01 | reverse complement strand
GCCTTCGAAGTCCTGCTCGGCCTCCTGGCACAGGGCCTCGTAGGCGGCCATGCCGCTGATGCGCGCGCCGGCGCTGGCGCGCGCGTCGGGCGGGAACACGCGGTTCTCGACCAGGACGGATTCGATGGGATTGGGCAGGCTCATGGGTGTTCGGACGCATCGTCCGTCGTTGGGTGGTGGTTGGGGTGTCCGCTGGAACGCGCTAGGTCGATTGCCATGGTTCGCCGGTTCACGGCGCCTGCCAGGCGACGTTTCCTCCTTCGAACATCGTGCGCAGCCGCCCGCCCTGGGCAAGGGCATTGACGCTGGCCTGCAGCGCCTGCGCCAGGTCGGTTGCGTCCTTCTTGACTGCCATGCCCACGGCCCAGCCGTTGCGCTGGATGCGCGGCGAGGGCAGCGGCGCAATGGCAAAGCGCGCGTCGCCGCGCAGCACCGATTCGATCTCCGATGCGAGCCCCGCGGCCGCGGCCACTTCGCCGCGCTGCAGGGCGCGCGCGGCCTCGGCGCCGTCCTTGGGCTGGGTGTCGAGCTGGTCGCGGTAGGCGCCGTTGTCGGCGCCGATCATGAGCCAGCCCGCAAGCGTCTTGCCGGACACGGCCACCTTCGCATCGCCGAGCGCCGAGAGCGTGTCCAGCTGCGGCAGGCGGTCGAGCCGCCGCGCGAGCACCACGCGCTCGCGGTAGTACGGCGCGAAGATGAGCGCCTGCGGCGTCTCGTCCATCAGCGGGCGGTCGACCGGCACGTGCAGCAGCACGTCGGCCGGGCCGAAGCCCAGGTAATGGCCGCGCCACACCATGTTGCGCAGGTCGTCGCCCATGTTCTCGTCGGCCAGGAAGGGCAGCAGCGAGAGCTTCACGTCGAGTGCGCCGGCCAGCGCGCGCGCCAGCTCGATGTCGATGCCCTCGCCGGCCACGTGGAACGGCGGCATGTCCTGGTAGATCGCCACGCTCAGCGTGCCGCGCGCGCGGATCCGGTCGAGCGCGCCCGCGCGTACCGTGCCGGCGAGCGCGGCCACGCCGGCGGCCGCGGCCCACTGCAGGCAGGCGCGGCGCGAGAGCCGCGGGAAAGAAGAAGAAGGAGGAGATGTGTGCATGGCCGCGGCTCACATCGGCTTGTCGCGCCGCGTCTCCAGATACGACTTGATCGACCAGATCGCCTCCTGGTTCATGGTTCCTTCGAACGGCGGCATGTAGACGGCGCCGTTGCGCGTGCGGCCGCGCCGCACGGTGGTGAGGAAGAAGTCGTCGATCTCCTTCGCGCAGGCCGCCTTGCGCGCGGCGTCCTTGAGCGAGGCGCAATCGTTGTCGAGCTTGCGCAGGTCGGGCGCGATGCCGCCGGAGATGGCGTCGATGCCATGGCAGCGCGCGCAGTTCTGGTTGTAGGCGGAGGTGCCGATCGTGATGGCCCCGCTGTTGCCGCGGAACGGGTTCTCGGCGCGCCACTGCTCGCCCAGCTTCGGCAGCGAAGAGGTGTCGACGGCCTGCGGCGTGACGTCGCCATGGGCCCGGGCAGCGCCGGAAAGGGCCATGCCCAGCACTGCCGCGGCCAGCACGGCGCGGGCCAGGGGCCGCAGGGTTCGTGGATCGGGATTCATCATGTCGGGTCTCCGTTGTGGTGATGGGGGAACCCGCACAAATCTGCAATCGCTATGCCAACAGCCATTGCTTCAAGCGGGAACACAACTTGCCTTGTGCTGTAGCGTCCCGGTCGCGGATGGTGCCCACAAGGGCCGGTTGCTGTGGCATCCTTGCCGTCGCAGCGCCGGGACGGAACACCTGGCCCCCGAGGGGTGTTCCAAAATGAAGCGACCAGTGAACAGCATTCGAACTGGCCAGAGACAAGTCGCCCGCACCAAAGAAGCGGGCCAGGAGACAGCAGATGGTTGATGCCTTTCATGCCCCAGCCAGCCCTCCCCATGGCTGGACCCCGCCGTCGGCGCTGGCCGTCGCGCCTCCCCGAGCCGGCCGCAGCGAACTGATCCAGCAGTGGCACGAGCGCTGCGCCGCGCTGGGCCTGTCGCGCGTGGAGCGGCCGGACTTCGACCCGCTGCGGCGCAGCGACCTCGCGGTGGCGCGCGAGCGCAACCAGCGGCTGTTCACGCATGCGGCGCCGGTGATGGAGATGCTGCTCGAACAGATCGTCGACACCGACAGCATGATCGTGCTGGCCGACACCACCGGCACCATCCTGCACTCCGTCGGCGACGACCGGTTCCTGCAGCGCGCCAACAAGGTGGCGCTCACGCCGGGCGTGAGCTGGGCCGAGCATTCCAAGGGCACGAACGCCATCGGCACCACGCTGGTCGAGGAGACGCCGACGGTCGTGCATGGCGGCGAGCACTTCATCCACGCCAACAACTTCCTCACCTGCTCGGCCGCACCGATCTTCGATCCTCGCGGCGAGATGCTGGGCGTGCTCGACGTGACGGGCGACCAGCGCTCCTACCACCAGCACACCATGGGCCTGGTGCGCATGTCGGCACGCATGATCGAAAACCAGTGGTTGTCGGACGACTACGGCAACCGCCTGCGGCTGCACTTCCATGGCCGCGCGGAGTTCATCGGCACGCTGCTCGAAGGGATCATCGTGGTGGGCGCGGACGGCAAGATCCTGGGCGCCAACCGCAGCGCGCTGGACCAGCTCGACATGAGCATTGCCGCGCTGCGCATGCAGAGCCTGCCGAGCCTGTTCGGCATCACGGCCTCGGCCGTGTTCGACCACTTCCGCGCGCCGCTGCCCGCGCCGATGATGCTGCACGCGGCCAACGGGCAGCAGTTCCACGTCAGCGCCCGCTTCAACGGGCCGCAGCGCGCGGTGGTGCTGGACATGCCCGTGACCTCGGTGGAAGCGCGCATGTCCACGCCCGCCCACGACGCGGCCGCCGCGGCCGTGCGGCCGTCCTGCCCGTCGGCGCAGGCCCCCTTCTCCGGCCTGCGCTACCTCGACACCGGCGACGCGCAGATCGCGGCCACGCTGCAGAAGGTGCGGCGCGTCATCAACCGCGACATTCCGCTGCTCATCCTCGGCGAGACCGGCACCGGCAAGGAGCTGCTCGCACGCGCCGTGCACCAGGACTCGAACCGCGCCCGGCAGCCCTTCGTGGCGGTCAATTGCGCGTCCATCCCCGAATCGCTGATCGAGGCCGAGCTGTTCGGCTACGAGGACGGCGCCTTCACCGGCGCGCGCCGCAAGGGCGCGGTCGGGCGCATCGTGCAGGCCAACGGCGGCACGCTGTTCCTGGACGAGATCGGCGACATGCCGCTGGCGCTGCAGGCGCGGCTGCTGCGGGCGCTGCAGGAGCGCAACGTCACGCCGCTGGGCAGCCTCAAGTCGATTCCGGTGGACATCGCGGTGATCGGCGCCACCCACCGCAACCTGCGCGAGATGATCGATGCGGGCACCTTCCGCGAAGACCTGTACTACCGCCTCAACGGCCTGGTGGTGCGGCTGCCCGCGCTGCGCGAGCGCAGCGACCTGGACGTGGTGGCGCGGCGCATCCTGCTGGCCGAATGCCCGCAGGACACGCCCGGGATCGAGGCCTCGGTGCTCGCGCTCTTCAAGGCCTATGCCTGGCCCGGCAACCTGCGCCAGCTGGCCAACGTGCTGCGCACCGCCGCCGTGATGGCCGCGGGCGAAAGCCACATCTTCGAGCACCACTTGTCGGACGACTTCCTGGAGGATGTGCGGCGCGCGCGCCCCCAGGCTGCAACACCGGCACCGGCGCCCTCTTTCGCGCCGGACCCCGCTCCGATGCAGACAGCCTACGCCGCCGTGGCCGAGCAAGCGCCACAACCCGCGCAAGTCGCGCAAGCCGCCGAACCATCGCCCGCTGCCGACCCGAGCGCCCCGCGCACGCTCGGGGAAGCCGAGATCGAGATGATCCGCAGCGCCCTTGCGGCGGCCGACGGCAACATCTCGGTCGCCTCCAAGCGCCTGGGCATCAGCCGCAACACCATCTACCGCAAGCTGCGCTGGAACAAGGCCGACTGACACAGGCCACGCGAGGGCCCGGGGGAAACCCTGTGCCAGCGTCGCACGGTGCTGTACCAGCCTGGAGCAGTTCGCGCGGGCGGTGCCTTTTCCGGGCCGTTTTCTCGGGGTATCCCAGGGCAATCCCGTGCCTGCGGCGTGCTTCGCGCAGCGCGCCGCGCAGGCATGCGACTTGCGCCATGCCGCCCGTACAGCCCACTCGAGGAGACTTCATGCAACGGCCGGCCCCCGCGTTCGAGGATTCATGAAAGTCCTGGTCCTCGGCTCCGGCGCGGGCGGCGGTTTTCCGCAATGGAACTGCAACTGCCGGCTGTGCGCGGGCCAGCGCCAGGGCGTGCTCGATGCCTGCGCGCGCACGCAAAGCTCCGTCGCCGTCTCCGCCGACGGCGAATCGTGGGTGCTGCTCAATGCCTCGCCCGACATCGGCCAGCAGATCCGCAGCCACCCGCAGCTGCATCCGCGCCACGGCCTGCGCGACACGCCGATCAAGGCGGTGGTGCTGATGGACGCGCAGATCGACCACGTCGCCGGGCTGCTCGGGCTGCGCGAAGGGCCGCGCATCGACCTCTATGCCACGCCCTGCGTGTTCGAGGACCTGACCACCTCCTTCCCCGTGCTCGGCGTGCTGGAGCACTACTGCGGCACGCGCTGGCACATGCTGGCGGTGGCCGGCACGCAGACGCGCGTCGACTTCGGCGTGGCCGGCTTTCCCTCGCTGCGCTTCACCGCGGTGGCCATTCCCGGCAAGGCGCCGCCCTATTCGCCGCACCGCCGCGGACAGGCGGTGGGCGACAACATCGCGCTGCGGATCGAGGACCTGCAGGGCGGGCGGCGCCTCTTCTATGCGCCGGGCCTGGCCGAGATCGGTCCCGAGGAATTGCGCTGGATGCATGACGCCGACTGCCTGCTGCTCGACGGCACCTTCTGGACCGAGGATGAAATGCGCCACGCCGGCCTGGGCACCCGCAGCGCCAGCGACATGGGCCACCTGCCGCAGACCGGCACCGGCCCGCGCGCCGGCATGGTGGACGCGCTGCGGGCCACGCCGGCGCGGCGCAAGGTGCTGACCCACATCAACAACAGCAATCCGATCCTCGATGCCGCGAGCGCACAGCGCCAGGAGCTCGAGCGCCATGGCATCGAGGTGGCCTACGACGGCATGGAGATCTCGCTGTGACCGGGCGGCGATGGCTGACGGCGCTGCTGCTGGGGGGACTGGCGCTGGCGACGCAGGCGGGCGTGATGACGCGCGCCGCGCTGCAGCTGCATTTCCCGCCGCCGTGGACCGTGGGCGAGAAGGACGCGCAGCTGCCGGTCTGGCCGATCTTCAAGCAGGACATGACCAGCCCGGTGCTCGCGGGCTACGTCTTCGAGTCGATCGACCTGGCGCCACTCCCCGGCTTCTCGGGCACGCCGATCAACCTGCTGGTGGCGCTGGATGCGAAGGGCGCCTTCCTCGACGTGCGCGTGCTCTCGCACCACGAGCCGGTGTTCCTCGAGGGGCTGGGCGAGGGGCCGCTGCTGCGCTTCGCCGAGCAATACAAGGGCCTGTCGCTGCGGCAGAACCTCAAGATCGGCTCCAACGCCAACCGCGGCGAGCAGCACGGCAGCGCCAACGCCTACATCGACGGGGTCGCCAAGGCCACCGCGTCGGTGCGCATCCTGCACCAGAGCCTGCTGGCGTCCGCGCTGCGGGTGGCGCGCGCGCGGCTCGGCTTTGCCGCCGGCAGCGACCCGGCCCTGCTGGCGCGCGTGCGGCGCGACGGCTTCCGGCCGATGGACTGGGAGGCGCTGCTGCAGGCCGGGCTGGTGCAGCGCGTGCGGCTCTCGCGCGGCCAGGTGGAACGGGCCTTCGCAGGCACGGGTGTCGATGAGGCGGACGGCACCGGCGCGGCCTCCGGCGAGACCTTCAGCGAGCTGTACCTGGCCTACCTGAACGTCCCGGCCGTGGGCCGCAACCTGTTGTCGGAAGCGGGCTGGCAGCACCTGCTCGGCCGCATCGACGAAGGCGACCATGCGCTGCTGGCGATCGCCACCGGCCGCTACACCTTCGTGGGCGACAACTTCGTGCGCGGCGCGGTGCCGGACCGCCTGACGCTCCGGCAGGGCGAGCTGCCGCTGGAGCTGCGCGACCTCGACCTGGACGATCTGCTGCGGCTGCCGGCCGCGCTGCAGCGCGCCGACGCCAAGGTGTTCCGCGTCATCGGGCCGGCCGGCCTGGACCCGGCCCGGCCGCTGGACTTCGCGCTGCGCGTGACGCGCGAGAAGGGCATGCTCTATGGCGAGCGGGTGAGCCGCGACTTCGCCCTGCCCTACCGGCTGCCGCCCGACCAGGTGATCGCGCCGCAGGGCGAGGCCCGGGGCTGGCTGGCCGTGTGGCAGGCGCGCGCCTGGGAACTGGCGGTGCTCGCGGGCGCGCTGGCGCTGCTGGCGGTGGTGCTGGCGCGGCCGCGCTGGATCGTCGCCACGCCCGCGCGGCTGGCGCGCTTTCGCACCGGCTACCTGGTCTTCACGCTGGTCTTCATCGGCTGGTTCGCGCAGGGCCAGCTCTCGATCGTCCACCTCACCGCCGCGATCCAGGCGCTGGCGGCCGGCCGCTCATTGGCCTTCCTGCTGTACGACCCGATGAGCGTGGCCCTGTGGGCCTTCGTCGCGCTCACGCTGGTGGTCTGGGGACGCGGCACCTTCTGCGGCTGGCTCTGCCCCTTCGGCGCGCTGCAGGAGCTGGCGGCGCAGCTCGCGCGGCGCCTCGGCCTGGGCAGGCGCCTGCGGCTGCACCGCGACCTCGATGCGCGGCTCAAGCGGGTCAAGTACGCGGTGCTGGCCGTCATCCTCGTGCTGGCGGCGCTCTCGCCCGCCTGGACCGACCGGGCGGTGGAGATCGAGCCCTTCAAGACCGCGATCACGCTGAACTTCGTGCGCGCCTGGCCCTTCGTGGCCTGGGCGGGCGGCCTGGTGCTGCTGAACCTGGTGCTCTACAAGGGTTTCTGCCGCTACCTGTGCCCGCTCGGCGCGGGGCTCAAGCTGCTCGGGCATGCGCGGCTGCTGAAGTGGATTCCGCGCCGCGCCGAATGCGGCACACCCTGCCAGACCTGCCGGCACCGCTGCGAGTACCAGGCGATCAAGTCCGACGGCGCGATCGTCTACGGCGAGTGCTTCCAGTGCCTGGACTGCGTGGCCATCCACGACAGCCCCGAGCGCTGCGCGCCGCTGATCGCGCGCGGGCGCCAGCGGGTGATCCCGGTGCGCGCAGCGGTCGCCACCACCGTCGGCCGGAGCGCGGCATGAAGCGGCGCCAGCTGCTGCGCCTGTCGCTCGGCCTGGGCGCGCTGGCCGGCGGCACGGCCCTGGCGCCGGCCGTCACCGCGCTGCACTGGGGCCGGCGCGACCTGCTGGGCTTCGGCACCACGCTGAGCCTGCAGGCCGGGCACGAACGCGAGGCGGTCGTGGAACGCGCGCTCGACGAGGGCGTGGCGCTGCTGCGCCGCATCGAGGCGCAGATGAGCCTGTTCGATCCGGCCAGCGCGCTGTCGCGGCTGAACCGCGAGGGCCGGCTGGCCTCGCCGCCGGAAGAACTGCTGGCGGTGCTGCGCATCGCGCACGAGGTCTCGCGCGAGAGCCGCGGCGCCTTCGACATCACGGTGCAGCCGCTGTGGGAGGCCTTCGCCGCCGTACAGCGCGAAGGCCGGCTGCCGGACGCGCAGGAAGTGGCGGCGGCGCGCGCACGGGTCGACTGGCGCGCACTCGACGTGCGGCACCGGCTGGTGCGCTTCGACGCGCCGGGCATGGCGGTGACGCTCAACGGCATCGCGCAAGGCTTTGCGGCGGACCGCGTGCGCGAGGCGCTGGCGGCGTGCGGCATCCGGCATGCGCTGGTCGATGCCGGCGAGTTCGCACCGCTCGGGCTGCGCGGCGGAACGCAGCCCTGGTCGCTCGGCATTGCCGACCCGCAGGCTGAATCCGCGCTGATCGCACGGCTGCTGGCCGACGGGCGCTGCGTGGCCACCTCGGCCGACAGCCAGACCTTCTTCAGCCCCGACCGCCGGCACCACCACATCGTCGATCCGCACACCGGCTACTCGCCGCCGGCGCTTTCGGCCGTGACGGTCGTGGCCGCCAGCGGCGCGCTGGCCGACGCGCTCACCAAGGTGTTCTTCGTCGCCGGCCCCGCGCAGGCGCGGCAGGTCGCGCGCCAATGGCAGGTCGATGCACTGTGGGTTGACAAGGCCGGGCGGTGGGAGGCCACGCCCGGCCTGCGGATCGAGCCGGCCGCGCGGCGGCCGATGCCGTAGCTGCGGCGATCAGGCGGGCTTGGGCGCCCAGGCCTGGCACCAGCCCTTGGCCGCGATCTGCTTGCGGCCGAACATCGCGCAGCCGGCCCAGGCATCGGAGGGCGTGCCCTGCCACATGGCACAGTTCACGCACTCCTGCGTGGCCGCGTGGCGCGGATACTTCTTCTTGTCGACGCTCTTCGTGTCGTGCCTGTAGCCCAGCTGCACGGCCGTCTCGTCGCTTTCCTCGGCGCGCGGCGGCGCGGCCAGCACGTGCACCGGCAGCGCCGCCAGCAGGCAGGCGCCGCCGGCCGCGCGGCCGACGAACTCCCGGCGGGAGGCGCCGCGGCCTCCTTCGCTGTTGCGATTCGTCATGCCGCCTCCTTCAGTTGGACGCCACGCGGGCCTCGCCCGCCCGGGCGGTGCGCGCAGTGCCGGCGGAAGGGATCTTGAAGACCCACACCATGCCGCCCTGCTCCAGCAGGTTGACCTTCTTCGCCACCTCGCCGCCCCACAGCGGCACCGCGCCGCCCCAGCCCGAGACCACGGCCACGTACTGCTCGCCGCCCTGCTGCCAGGTGACCGGCGGCGCGACCACGCCCGAGCCGGTCTGGAACTCCCACAGCACCTTGCCGGTCTTGGCGTCGGCGGCCTTCAGGTAGCCCTCAGGCGTGCCCCAGAACACCAGGTTGCCGCCGGTGGTGAGCACGCCGCCCCACAGCGGCGCGCCGTTCTTGATCTCCCAGGCGATCTTGCCGGACTTGGGATCGATCGCGCGCAGCGCGCCGATGTAGTCCTCGTTGAGCGGCTTGATGGTGAAGCCCGAGCCGAGGTAGGCCGCGCCCTTCTTGTAGGCCACGGGTTCGTTCCAGATGTCCATGCCCCATTCGTTGGCGGGCACGTAGAACATCTTGGTGTCGGGGCTGTAGGCCATCGGCATCTGGTTCTTGCCGCCCAGGAAGCCCGGCGCCGCGAAGACCGAGCTGCCCTTCTTGCCGTCGCCGCCCGCGACCGGATCGCCCGGGCGGTTGTCGGCCACGAAGTTCGGGCGGCCGGTCTTCAGGTCGATGCCGTCGGCCCAGGTCGTCTTCCTCACGAAGGGAAAGGCATTCAGCAGCTGGCCGGTGGTGGCGTCGTTCACGTAGAAGTAGCCGTTGCGGTCGGCCTTGCCGCCCACGCGCCGGCCGTCCATGTCGAAGGTGACGAACTCGTTCACGCCGTCGAAGTCCCAGCTGTCGCTGGGCGTGTTCTGGTAGTGCCACTTGATCTGGCCGGTCTTCACGTCGATGGCCACGGTCGAGCACGAGAACAGGTTGTCGCCCTTGCGCAGGTGGCTGTTCCACGGCGCCGGGTTGCCGGTGCCGAAGTAGGCCAGGCCGGTCTTGGGATCGAAGGTGCCGCCCAGCCAGGTGGCGGCGCCGCCGGTCTTCCAGAGGTCGCCCGGCCAGCTCTTGTTGACGGTGCCCGAGACGCCCGCCTCCTTCTTGTTGCCGTCGTTGTCGTAGGTGTAGCCCATGTGGCCTTCCACCGTGGGGCGCGACCACACCATGCTGCCCGTTTTGGCGTCGCGCGCCTCGACGCGGCCGACGATGCCGAACTCGCCGCCCGACACCCCCGTGAGGATCAGGCCGTTGGCGATGATCGGCGCCGCGGTGGCCGAGTAGCCGGCCGCGTAGTCGTCGATCTTCTCCTTCCAGACCACGTTGCCGGTGTTCTGGTCGAGCGCCACCAGCTGCGCATCGAGCGTGGCGAAGATCACCAGGTTGTCGTACAGCGCCGCGCCGCGGTTGACCACGTCGCAGCACGGCATGATGCCCTCGGGCAGGCGGTGCTCGTACTTCCACAGCTTCTTGCCGGTGGTGGCGTCGAGCGCGTAGATGCGCGAGTACGAGGCGGTGACGAACATCTTGCCGTTGTGGATCACGGGCTGCGCCTCCTGGCCGCGCTGCTTCTCCCCGCCGAAGGAGAAGGCCCATGCCGGCGCGAGCCGGGACACGGTGCCGGTGTTGACCTGCTTCAGCGGCGAGTAGCGCTGGCCCTGGGTATTGACCCCCCAGGTCAGGACGTTGCCGTTCGCCGTGGCTTCGGACTGGATCATCTTGTCCGTGACTTGCGCGCCGGCGCCGCCGGCCGCGGCCAGGCCGATGGCCATGAGCGCGTTCAAGAGCTTCAATTGCATGGGATGTCTCCTCGTGGGTGTGGATAGCGGCTCGGGCGTGCCACGCGGGCATGCCTTCACGGGAGTCAAGGGCAATCTCCATGCCACGCGCGATGCAGCCTTCCAGGGGCTCTTTCGCGCATCGCGCGGGCTGCCGGCCGCGGGTTTTCCCGCTGCATTGCTACAAGGTCGAACAGCGCGCGGGCCGGCACCGTTGCATCCCGGCGCAGTGGTCGGGCCGTGCAACGGGTCGCTGCGGCAGGTGCTAGGTGCCAGCCCGGCGCGCGGTCTTCATCGCCATCGCGGCAAGCAGCGCAGCCGTTGCCAGCAGCGCAAGCTCGATTCCCGCGAACACCCAGTCCGCCGCGCGGATGCTGGCGAACAGGTGGCGGCCGCCGGCGCACATGTTCCACAGCGGCAGCGCCGCGCACAGCACGGCGGCGGTGCCGAACTGCTCCGTCCATGCGCGCCGGACCGGCCTCGCGCCCGCGTGAAAGAGCATCAGCGCCCACACCGCGAAGAACAGGTGGATCTCCCACTCGCGGCGATCCGTGGCATCCACCGGCAGCAGCCGGTTGCCCCAGAGAAACGCCGCCATCGCCGCGGGAAGCCCCGCAATGGCCGCGACGTTGAGCCGCTCCACGAGCCGGCGGCCGGCCGGCGCGCGTTCGGGATCGGCCCGCTTGGCGCGCCGCTTGACGGCCCACAGCACGAGCCCCGTTGCCACCATGGCCGCACCGGCCAGGCTCGCGATGAAGTACAGCCAGCGCACCGTGGTGCCGGCAAAGCGCGCCATGTGCAGGCCGTAGAGCACGCCGCGGGTTTCGGCGGCGGGGCCCGAGTGGTCCTTGACCTGCCGCAACGATCCCTGCGGACCTTCGAACGCCAGGTAGCGCGGGCTGACGGACACGCGCGATGCCTCGCTGCGCACGAGCTTCACGCGCGATGCGGCGTCGCCCGGGTGGTCGACGACCAGGCGCGCCACGCTGCCGATGCCCCAGCGCCGCTCGGCCTCGCGCACCATCGCGCCCACATCGGGCAGCGGTGCGGCCGTGCCGCGCGGCGTGCCCGGCGGCATGAGCGCCGTCATTTCAGCGCGCAGCGACTGGCGCGCCTGCGCCGCATCGGGCGCGCTGTCCAGGCCCCAGGGCATGTACAGCGTCATCAGCGTGACCAGGCCGGTGTAGGTGATCAGCAGGTGAAAGGGCAGCGCCCACACCGACAGCATGTTGTGGGCATCCAGCCAGGAGCGCGCGCCCTTGCCGGGCCGGAAGGTGAAGAAGTTGGTGAAGATCTTCTTGTGCGTGATCACGCCGCTGACGATCGCGACCAGCATGAACATGGTGGCCAGCCCCACCAGCCAGCGGGCGGCGACGCGCGGCAGGTAGTGCAGCGAAAAATGAAAGTAGTAGAAGAACTCTCCGCCGGTGGTCTCGCGCGCATGCAGCGGCCCGCCGCTCAGGGGGTCGAGCATGGCCCGGCCGTCGCTGGCGCCGCCGCCGGCGCGCCACGATGCGGCGACGACGTTCCTGCGTTCGTCCGCCAGGTCGATCACCCATTGGGATGCGCCCGGTGCAAGCCCCTGCAGGCTGGCGATGGCCTGGGCAGCGCTCACGGCCGCGTCGGGCAACTGCGCCAGCGCCGGCACTTCGGGCCGCATCCACTGGGAGATCTCCTCCCGGAAGTAGCTCACCGCGCCGGTGAGGAACATCGCGTAGAGCAGCCAGCCGAACACGAGGCCGGTCCAGGTGTGAAGGCGGGCCATGGATTGGCGCAGGCTCCTTGCCGCGGTTGTCATGCCCCCGGCACCCTCCAGACCCAGCATGCTGCCGCCAGCAGCGGCAGCGCGGCCAGCGCCAGGCCCAGCCATGCCCTGCGTGCGCTGCGTGCCGCAAACACCCAGATGACCGCAGCCGCATACACCACGAAGCTGGCCTGCATGCCCGTGAGCACTGCCTCCACGGTGCCCATGGGCAGCGCCAGTGCCGCGACGCTGGTCAGCACCGCCAGCGCATAACCGCCGAACAGCGCGGCCGCGATCCGCGACAGAAGCGGGCCCCGGACACGCCGCACGGCGCCACGCGTCGCCGGCATCAGAAGCGGTAGAGCGCGCTGAGGTTGGCGGTGCGCTCCGCGCTGCGGTAGCAGATGCTGCCGTTGCAATCCATCAGCGACTGCTTGTTCAACAGGTTGTTGAGGTTGAGCGAGACGCGCCAGGGGCCGCGGTCGAAGCCGAGCGCCAGGTCGACCATCGCGATGCTCGGGTTGGTGATGTTGGCGTTGCCGGTGTCCCAGGCCGAACGTGACTTGCCGAGGTAGCGCACGCCGAGGGCGGCGAACGCGCGGGTCGCGTCGCCCACCGGGAACGAGTACTTGCCCCACACCGATACGCTGTGCTTCGGCGCGCTCATCTGCGGCAGGCCCAGGTCGCCGTCGTTGCTGCGCGTGATGCGCGTGTCCAGGTAGGTGTACTGGGCGATCAGGCTGATGTTGTTCGTCACATCGGCGCGGGCTTCGAGCTCGAGCCCGCGCGACCTGACCTCGCCGGTCTGGATGACTTCGCCGGGCGCCTGCGGCGCGGCCGTGGTCACGTTGCTGCGCACGATGTCGAACACCGATGCCGTGTAGCTGGCGTTCTGTGCGGTCGGCTGGTAGCGCACGCCGGCCTCGACCTGCCGGCCCTTCGAAGGCTTCAGCAGGTTGCCGGTCAGGTCCTTGCCGATCTCCGGCGAGAAGGAAGTGGCGTAGTTCGCATAGGGCGCCCATCCGGACTCGAACAGGTACACGACACCGACGCGGCCGGTGGTGGCGCTGGCCGAGGTGTCGTAGATCTCGCTGCTGTCGCCGGTCCTGCCGAAGGTGCGGGTGCCCGAGGCGTCCGCCTTGTCATGCCGCAGGCCCGCCGTGAGAACCCAGCGGTCCCATTTGATCTGGTCCTGCAGGTAGAGGCCAACCTGCTTCGACGGCACCCGGTCGACATACGGGTCGGCAGCCGGGGCGAGCGGCTGGTGCGTGTACACGGGCGCGAACAGGTTCATCGGCGCCAGCAGGGGACGGTCGTAGGGAAACTCGTCGGTGGTGCGCGACTTGGCATAGTCCACGCCTGCCAGCAGCGTGTGCGCCAGCGGGCCGCTGCCGAAGCGCGCCTGCACGCGCGTGTCCAGCAGCAAGCCCTTCCAGTGCGTCTCGCGCGGCGAGAAGCTGCGGTTCATCGTGTAGCCGTCGGCGCGCAGGCCGCGCGGAAACACGTTGGTCTCGGAACGGTCGAGCTCGCTGTAGCGCATGCTCTGCTGCATCGACCAGGTGTCGTTGAAGCTGTGCTCGAACTCGTAGCCGAGCATCTTGTTGTCGCGCCGCCAGCGGTTGTCGTAGCCGCCGATGTTCACGCGCGGGCTCGGCTGGCCGAACACGCCGGGCTGCTCGAGCTGGTTCTGCCAAGCGTAGGCCTGGTTGTCCTTCTGGTAGCGCCCGAGCAGCGTCAGCCTGGTGCTGGCGCTGGGCTGCCATGTGAGGGCGGGCGCAATGTAGAGCCGGTTGTCGCGGTCATGGTCCAGCCGGGTGTTCGAGTCGCGCCCCAGCACCGTGAGGCGGTAGGTCCATTCGTTGCGGCTGTCGAGTGCGCCGCCGATGTCGGCCTTCAGCTGCTTGCGGTTGTAGGTGCCGTACTCGATGCCGATCTCGCGCACGGCGTCGGCCGTCGGCCGCTTGCTCACGGCATTGACCATGCCGCCCGGCGGCATCTTGCCGTACAGCACGGATGCCGGCCCGCGCAGCACTTCCAGCCGCTCGAGGCCGTAGGGCTCGATCGGCGCGGCATAGGAGCGCCCGGAGGTCAGCAGGCCGTCCATGAAGACGCCGGCGGTGCCGAGCTCGAAGCCGCGCAGCAGCGAGAACTCGTCGACCGCCCAGGGCTTGAGGTTGGGCGTGACGCCGGCGGTGTAGCGCAGCGCCTCGTCGAGCGACTCCGCCTTGCGGTCGCCGATTTCGTCGGCCGTGATCACGGAGACGGACTGCGGGTTCTCGATCAGCGCCGTGTCGGTCTTGGTGGCCGTGGCGCTGCGCCTGGCGACATAGCCGTTGACGCGGCCCGTGGGTGTTTCGCGCTCGGTCGCGGCGGTCACGGTGACGGGGGCCAGCGTGGCGGTGTCGCCCGCGCCGCTGCGCACGGGCGGCACCGCCTTGCGCAGCGCGTAGGCACCGCGGCCCTGCCCAGTCACTTCGTAGCCGCTGCCGCGCAGCACCTGCTCGAAGCCTTCCTGCGCCGTGTAGCGCCCCCGCAGCCCGCCGCTTCGCAGCCCGGCGAGCATGCCGGGCTCGAAGATCAGCTGGACGCCCGTGGCGGCCGCGAATTGCGCCAGCACGTCGGCGAGCGCGCCGCCCGCAATGGCGTACTGGCGCACACCGGCACCCGCCGGCTCGGCCGCGAACACGGGCGCTGCAAGCAGTGCCAGCGCGCCGGCGCCGCCCCATGCCGCGCGCAGGGCGGCCGTGGTGATGGCGGCCGTGATTTTTCCGGTGTGCCGGTGCCGGCCTGCGTTGCGCTGCGATCCCATGTGTCTGCGTCCTGTGATGTCTGTGATGGCGGTCGGCGCATCGGCATCGATGCGTCGTTCCTTCTCACACCGGACGAAACAGAAAAAGTGATCACTCCCGGGTGGATTTTTTTCTTGGGCCCAGGCTAACGCGGCGCCACCGTGACCCAGTAGCGGGTCGTCTGCTCGATGCGCAGCGGCAGCGAGCGCGCCAGCAGCGCGAGCCCGGCATCGGTGTCGGCCAGGGACACGGCGCCCGATACCCGCAGCTCCGCCACCGCCGGATGGCAGCGCAACACGCCGCTGCGGTAGCGGCCCATTTCGGCGACGACATCGGCCAGGCGCATGTTTCTCGCGAGCAGCATGCCTTGCTCCCAGAGCGCGGCGCTGTTCTCGACCGTGGCCCCGGGGCCGATGCGCCCGGCCTCGAAATCGACCTGCTCGCCGGCGCGCAGCATGCGCGAGGCGCCGTCCATGGAACGTACTTCGACGGCCTCTTCGAACACCGCGACGCGCGTGCTGCGGTCGTCGAGCCGGCGCACGCTGAAGCGCGTGCCCAGCGCCCGCACGGTGCCCTGCGGCGTCTGCACCAGGAAGGGCCGATAGGTGGGCGACGGGTCGGCGTGCGTGGTGACGAGGATCTCGCCCGCCTGCAGCCGGATGCGCCGTTCGGCGGCGGTGAACACGATGTCCGCCGCGCTCGCGGTGTTGAGCACCAGGCGCGAGCCGTCGGCCAGCGTCATCGACTTGCGCTCGCCCGTGGCCGTGGCGACATCGGCGGTCCATTCTCGCCAGGGCATGTGCCGCCAGGCGAGCCAGCCGGCCGGCGCGGCGATCAGCAACGCGCCCAGCATGCCCATGCCGCGGCGGCGGCTGGGTTGCTGCTGCAAGGCCTGGAAGGTCTCCTTGCCGATGGCCGCCGGCAGCTGTGCGAGCACCCCCAGCAGGGCCTCCGCCCGCGCCCAGGCCTCACGGTGCGCAGGACTCTGCTCGCGCCAGCGGTCGAAGTTCGCCCGCGCCTGCTGGGCATCGTCGCCGTAGCGCAGCGTCATCATCCAGTCGGCCGCCTCGCTCAGGAGCGCAGGATCGGGGCGGGTCTGCGCCCCGGTCGGCGGCTGGCTGCTCATCGGACCGCTTCGCTCACGCGACCGACATGCAGGCGACCAGCGCCTTGTGGATGTGCCGGCGCACCGTGATCACGGGCATCGCCATGCGCTCGGAGATCTGCTGCAGCGTCAGCTCGTCGAACTGCGCCAGCAGGAAGACCTGCCGCGTGCGGCCCGGAAGGCCGGCCAGCATGGCCTCGATGCGCAACAGCGATTCGATGATGAGCATCCGGGCCTCGGGCGACGGTGCCTCGGGCTCGGGCAGATGTGCAATCGCTTCCAGGTAGGCCCGCTCCACCTCGCGCCGGCGCCAATGGTCTGCCACCAGCCCCTTGGCGACATGGGTCAGGAAGGCGCGCGGCTCGTGCCCGAGGTTGGCAGTGCGCGAGGACGCCATCAGCCGCACGAAGGTGTCATGCGCCAGGTCGGCCGCATCGCAGGCGTCGCCCAGGCGGCGGCGCAGCCATCCCAGCAGCCAGCCGTGGTGGTCGCTGTAGAGAACTTCGATGGGCTCGGGAGAATGGGTGGCCGCGGGCATGGAACGGTTCCGGGTGGCGGATCCGAAGAAGTGGATGAGAATCGTTTGCAATTATATTGCCAGGCGTCGTGCCAACAGCGAAAGTGCGAGCCGACCCTCTGGCCTGACCTCGGTGGTTCGGCGTCCCACGCGAACGCATTGCCGAGCTCTCCGGAACTCGCTATTCTTGCTCTCCATGGCTTGTTCGCAGCTCGCGTCGATTATTCGCACCATCCGAAGGATGGTGGGTTAGCGCGCGGCCCGAGCCGCCAAAGCAACCCGCCCCACGAGGCGGGTTTTTTTCTGTCTCCTGGGGCTCCTCAGAGTTACTGGAGATTGGAATGCTCGAAACCGAAACTTCGCGGACGGCCGCCGCCGCCTCCTCCTTGCCAGGGGTCCTGCACATGGTCTGCGGGAAGATCGCCTCCGGAAAGTCGACGCTCACCAGGCACCTCGCAACGCAGCCGAAGACGGTTCTCATCAGCGAGGACGATTGGCTCGCGCGTCTTTACCCGAACGAGATTCATGCCCTCGCGGATTACGTTCGCTGTGCCGGCAGATTGCGTGAAGCGATGTCGGGCCACGTCGAGGCGCTGCTCGCGGCCGGCACGTCCGTCGTACTCGATTTCCCCTCGAACACCGTCGCAGCAAGAGGATGGGGCCGCGGCGTCTTCGAGAAGGCCGGAGCCGCCCATCGCTTGCACTACCTGGATGTTCCCGACGAAGTCTGCAAGGCGCGCCTGCGCATTCGCAACCTCTCGGGAGAGCATCCGTTTGAAACAACGGACGCGGAATTCGACGAAATAACCAGTCACTTCGTCGCGCCATCGGCGGAGGAAGGCTACGACATCGTGCGATATGACTGAACGGCCGATGAAGTTCGGCACGCTGCCTGAGACCTGTCTCGTCGGCGCAGCTTTTGCAATTCGCGTTCTAGGGGTTCAGCTCCCACTTCGGGCTCATACCAAGGGGTTGATGCGATGGGACTCTTCTGGTCTCGTGCACCAGCTCACGGGGATATTGCCGAGGGCTTCGTGGGCATGACCAATGACCCGTTCCCGACTCGGCCAACTGCGGACTTCCGCACCTGCACGCTGCACGCTGCACGCTGCACGTAGCCTCATGGAGAAACAGGACGCCGCTTCTGCGCCTGTGCGTTCAAGAAGTTGCAGGCTGAAGTGGTCAAAGGAGGACGCTTCTTGCATTCGCACCCACAAGCGGGCGAGCTGGCCAGGAGCTGTCTTTCAAAGACGCCCTGCTGCACCCGAAACGGGGCCCTCGCTCACACGGCCTATGTGAACATCCACCCGAGTAAACTCCGCGGCTTTTCGTTTCTGTAGAGGAGCGACTTGCGATGGCTGTCTTGGACACCGGCCCTTACTTCCACGGAACGCGGGCGGACCTCCAGGTGGGCGACCTGCTCACCGCAGGCTTCCGCTCAAACTACGACGGCGACGTCGTGATGAACCACATCTACTTCACCGCCTGGCCCAAAGGCGCCGGGCTGGCTGCCGAAATGGCGAAGGGCGACGGTCGTCGCCGCGTCTACATCGTCGAACCGACAGGCGCCTTCGAGGACGACCCCAACGTCACCGACAAGAAGTTTCCGGGCAATCCCACACGCTCCTACCGCAGCCGCGAACCGCTTCGTATCGTCGGCGAACTGGAGACCTGGGAACTCTTTGACGCGGAGTACATCCTGCAGCTGAGGGAGCGCGTACGCGCAGGCATGGGAGAGATCATTAACTGAATCACGCCTGCCGATGTCGCACAGAGTAGCGATCGAAAAAAACTGGATGTTGGCCGCTTTGGGCGTTGCAGCTGCGCGGCTGAATTCGGCCACATGCCATCATTCAGCCAGTTGCCACGGGTCCCGCGAGACCGCTCGTTCGCGGGCTTGCCAATCTAGAAGCCTTCGAGAATGCCTCCATCAACTGAAGTCCTGCGACAACTGAGCGACTTCGCCTCTGGCAAATCGCCAGTGCCTGAGTTCGAGCAACAGCTCTACAACGATCCGGACATTGAAACCTTGCTCTCGGCAGAGAGCGCTCCTCGCTTTTGCCAAACGGGGACGACGCTGTTCCACTACCTGATCGGGCTCGACCTCAGCGACCCGGGCCACGTGCTCAACGCACAGGACGTACTGGTCTCGTTGCTCCAGAAGCACGGAGTGGAGACGGCGCTGACCGGGACCGCAACGGCGGAATATGCGCTGCTGTTCGATGCCCAGCCGCGCTGGCTCGACGCGGACGTCAAGTTCCTTGCCTCGTTACTCGATGCCGCGCCACCCCTGCCTTCCAAACAGAGAAAGGCATGGCTGCGTCAGAGAATCCTGGAACTGTTTAAGTACGCCAAGCAGCCCCCGCGCTGGTTGCAGTCTCCAGCGTGGCCCATCGGAGATGCTGGCCCTTTGGTCTTCCTGGGGCAGTTTCCTGTCGCCGACTACTTTCATGACGAGGCGGCGGTGTATGTTTTCCATGATCCGGCGAAGGACGCGTTCACAACATTCGTTCAGCTCTGCTGAACTCGCGGCATGAGGACAATCACCAAGACGACCTTACAAGCCACGCTCAAGCGGCTTTCTTGGCCGAAGTCTTTCCGCTTGGCGCACCGAGCAATGCGTGTTCCGTCCCTGCAGCGATCTGGTCCGCGAAGGCGCCGCTCCCGACAGCACGTGCGAGCGTGACAGCGCCCGCAAGCGAAGAGAGGGCGGCGCAAGCGGCTCCCACGTCCCGTGGCGCACCTGGTGAGGCGGGACCATCGACGATCGCCTGTGCAACGTCGCGCAATGCCTTCTCAAACGTCGTACGGGAGGCTTCGTCCGATCGCGCCACTTCCGCCGGCATCGTCTGCAGCGTGCAACTCTCTGACAAGTCGCACGTGCGCTTGGCACTGAGGTAGAAGCGCACAAACTCCGCCCACCAAGCGCGTCCGTGCTTTTCTTGGAAGTACAGCACGCCACCCCGCAACTCGGCCATGCCCTGTGCGACCGATTCCCGGAATGCGTGGGCCTTTGAGTCGAAATGCACGTAAAAGGCACCCGATGTCAGGCCTGCTTCCTTCGCCAGGCCGTCCACCCCGATCCCGCCGAATCCAGCCTTGCGGAACCCGCGACCTGCGCCCTCCAGGATGCGTTGCCGCGTCTGCACCTTCTGCTCGGACCTTGACACAAGAAGCTCCTTCGACATGTGAAGCCAACAATTGTAGTTGTTCAAAACACGATCGTTATGTATTATCGAATAACGGTCGTTACTTGAAATGCCCTGCATATCGCAGCGTGTGAGTCGATGCCGTTCTTTCTACTTGGAGTACCCATGCCACTTACCCTCACCCTCACCGAGGGCGTTCTCCCCAAAGGCCGAGAAAAAGTCGCCTTCAGCCGACTGTCCGATGCCATGCTCAAGTGGCACGGCCTGGCGGGAAACGAGGCGATAGCGCCCAACATCGTTGGCTCGATCCACGTCTTGCCGAAGGAACACACGTATTCCGGATCCAAGGAGGCCTCCGTGGCCTTCGTGGAATGGAAGGTCCCATCCTTCGCATTCGCCAGTCGGGACGTGCAAGTCGGCTATATCGAAGAGGCCACGAGCATCATTCATGAGCTGTCTGGCGAGCACCACCCGAAGGAGCGCATATGGGTCAACGTCGTGCACGCGGTGGACGGGGCCTGGGGCATTGCCGGGGCAGCCCTCACCAATGCGCAGCTCAGCGAAGGGGTTGCTTCAGCCTGACACGCCCGGGGCAGCAGCACGTTCTACCGGGTGGAGCAGACAGTGTCGTGGCTCCACTCGCATCAAAGTACACCATCATGCAACTCTCGAACTATCTGTTCTTCACCACAAACTGTGATCAGGCTCTGGCGTTCTATACGGAGTGCGGTCTTGGCCGTGTCGTCGAGGTTCTGCGCTACGGAGTCGATGGCATGCCCGTGAAGAACGAGGCCATGCGCGGCAAGGTCATGCACGCGAAGTTCGAGGGACCAGGCCTGCTCTTCTATGCCTCGGACAACGAAGACGCCGAACCGATGCGGGGCTCCGCGCACTTGCTCGCGATGGACGACCGAGGTGCCACGAACAAACTCTTCCAGGCCCTGGGTGCCGACGGAACAATCACAACCCCCTTGGGGATCCAGCCCTGGGGCGACTACTACGGCAAATTGACCGATCGTTTCGGCGTCCAGTGGATGCTGAACTGCGCCGAGTGAGATCGTTGGCAGAGCGCCTCTTGAGCACGGACTTCTTGGTCGAAGTCTCTTTTGGAGCAAGCGGAAGGTCGGCAATGGGCCCAAAGCTTCGAGGCTGCGACCGGCTACGGCCGGCCAGTTCCAGTAAACGGCTGCCCCATTTCCTACCAGACATAGGGAATGAGACGATGACGCACCTGGCTTGCATATTCGCTGTATCCGGGAAGATCGCGGCGCAAGATTTTTTCCTCATCAAGAAGCCGCCAGACAAGCACCGGCAGAATGAGCGGGACGAGACAGAGCGTGAGCCATGAGCCGAGGGCAAGCGGCATTCCGATGAAAAGCCAGAGCGCGCCAGCGTACATGGGATGACGCACATAAGCGTAGGGGCCGCTGCCGATCACTTTTTGATCGTCCGCGACGCTGATGTTGGCTGCTGCATAACTATTGACCTTCAGGACCCAGAAAATAAAGAGGAATGACAATACGATCACGACGTTCCCGACAAAGGAGAGATATGCGGGCACCGGCGAGACGCCAAATCGGTAGTCGAGTGAAGGCAGGATGATGAAAATGAAAAACGCGAGGATGATGAGCGACACGATGATCTTCTGCGGCCATTCTTTCTCATGCTGTGGTCCGGCATTCATGCGGCGTTCGAGAAGCGGCCTATCGTGGAGGGCGAGATAGACGGTGAAGCCGATGGTCGAGGCGGCAAAGACTGCGATAAAGAGCCAACCCTGCCAGTATTGCCACGTGCCCGCGGGCAGGAAAATGAAGGCAACGAATACGGCCATCCCCGCAACTCCTTGCGCGATGGCTTTCTTGAAGAGCGGATCCATAGTCAAGTGAGCGGTATACCCGACGCCCCGCTCCGCGACAAGCGGCCCAAGTGCGATCCCAACTCGGAGCGAACCTTGTTCAGTCTAGGGGAAGACGCGGCTTGCGCGAACAGATCCCCCTCGACTTGAACGGACGCCAAGGCGCCCCCGCCCCGGAAGATGGCCCGGCGTGAGCCCCAATCGCCACCCCCTTGATTTCCGATAACCGCTCTGGAGGGGAAGACTGGCAGCGAAGGGCCCCTTGCGCCCACAGTCTGTCCGGCTACAGTCGGCCAAGACCAGACATTCGAGCACAACCTCTGTCGTTGCCTCGACGCGACCTTCGACCATGAAGGAAATTGCAGTGCCGCGAATCTCGGCAGGTATACGCGGGTTCACCCTTCCGGCCGATGGAGTCATGCAGGTCCTCGACTGCGACGAGGTGTTCCAAGTCAACCTACGCAATCCTTCTGTCGAGATCCTTGCCCTAACTCCAGACGCTTTCGAGGCCGAGCACGCTCAATCTCTGACCCGAGGGGATACGGATAAAAAGTTGGACTGCGTTATGTCGCAAGTCCGAGACTTTGCCGGTATTCGACATGGCTGAGAGAGCCAAGGGAGTCGACCGTGGCGCCCTCCGGCCGAAGAAGCCTTCGCACGCCGAGTTGTCAGGCGAGCACCCCTTGCGAGCCATCGAGCGAACCAGCTTGGCGTCACCGATCCGCGATTGCCAACCAGGCCAGCGACAGTGAGCACCACGATCGGAGCGGACGAAGGGTCGGTCGTTTGTATCGACCACCGTCTCGATGGCCGCATTCGGCATCGCGTTGACGAGCTCAGCGTCTCGACGCCTGCCAATGGACCAGCCGCCAAACGCGCCAGCTCGCCCGATTCTTCGGCCAGACTGTCGAGCAGCGGCTGAGCCACATCGATGCTTCGAAATTCGGGGAGTGGAACTAGTTCTACGACTGCATCGACGACACGCACCGAACTGTCTTCGTCACGCGCCTAGACGGATTTCGCCGCGCAGCACCCGGAGCTGATCTTGGCTTTGCTGCGCGCTTGCAGCTTGGCGCTCGACCAGGTCGCGGACGTCGGGTGGCAGGTTTCGTTGCATCGCCTCGCGGTAGAGTGCGACGACTGCCTCTTCGCTACGTTCGCAGTCGTCAAGCAGTGACAACTCACTGTTGGCACCGATGGCTCCTTTCACCCGCACCCACCCCCGGTGGATGGTCGCCCCGGTCGTACCACACTCGATGGGCGAGCCCCCGTGGCGCCGAATCATTCGTTCCAAGTCATCGCAGGCCTCGTGGTACTGCGAAGCGCGCCGGTTGAACGACTGCCTCAGGCTTGATGCAGAAGGCACCTCTCGGGCACAGGTGCGAAAGCCGTGTTCGCCGTCGCGCGCGTGTTCGAGCAGTTCGCTCAACACATCGACCGCCTGCTCATCGGCCGGCACATCGGCAAAAGGAACGCGATCAGCACAAGGTTGGTCGGCGCGACCCAAAAGGCTGCCATTGGCCATGATTTGCTCCTTGGTGTTGCTTGATTCGGAACAGAAATAAAACCGTCCAGGCCGCCGCGGCGCAGCCTCGCGAGCTATGGTCGCGTGCCGCAGAGCTCCCGGCGTCGTCTCCTAATGACGAGGCTTGTAGGTGTTGACCGAGTCCGCAACAGCGGCAGGCGGAGCGCCATTCCGTGACTCGCTCGACACATCCGGACGAAGCATCTGCACGATCCCGGCGCAACCGTCGGCGATCACCGGCGCGGACGTTTTCCTACTGCAAGGGTCGTTTTTTCCCTTCGCCGACCGAGGTGACGCTGGCTACCGTGACAGCATACCCACCACCGAGGAAGTCACATGAAAAGCATCATCCTTTGGCTATGCGGCGTGCCCATCGGCGTCATCATCTTGTTGAAGGTATTCGGGGTCTTTTGAGGGCGACGAGGGCGATTGCCCTCTTACAAGGGCGCTCCAGTTCGGCGGTCCATGACACGGCACATGCTGCTCGGCGCGGCTCACAGGCCGTCACAGGTCAGATCCGGCAAGGCCTGCGACGCGCTCGCGGCGGCGTGGAAAACAAAGCCTGCGTTTATGGCGGGATTGTTCCGTGAGCTTCCGTCATTGGTCCCGCAGTTTTCGCGACGGGCTTCCGCTGTGGGTTCAAGCTCCGAGGCGCGATCGGCTGGATTCAGCCACAGCCGGACCTTCACGGCCATCTACCTTTTTTTGCGTCATCGCGAACGCACGAGGATCGAAGCTGCCCAAAATATTCGTGCCAGTTACTTGAGCGCCGCCACCACGGCATCAAAGAACGGCACCACCGGCAATGTGCCGTTGCCCGCAGGGTCGGTCTGTGCGCTCCAGACGACAATGACCACCTTTTCCTTGCGATTGATGTAGATCTGCTGGCCCATGATGCCGTTCGCATAAAAGGCGCCGTCTGCGGCCGACGGGCCGCTCGACGGTATCCACCACAGGTAGCCATAGTTGATCGGATTGCCGCCAGTCAGCACCTTGGGCGTGCCCGCTTCCGCAATCCACCAGGTCGGCACCACCTGCTGGCCGGCCGCCATGCCGTCGTTCATCACGAACAGGCCAAAGCGACCGTAGTCGCGCAAGGTTGCGCTGATGCCGCTGCCACCGATCTCCACGCCGCCGGGCGAGTCGAGCCACCAATTGGCCTGAGCTTCCATCCCGACCTTCGACCAGATCTTCTCGGACAGGTATTGCGCCAGCGGCTTCTTGACCGCGTTGTAGACGATCTCGCCGGCCACCTGCGTCTCGCCGGTGCTGTAGTTGTAAAACGGAGCCCGGTGCCGCCGCGCGAGGCAGCTTGCTCATCAGGTCCATGGCCGAGCCTGGCTTTTGGCTGATCTGCGCCTCAAGCAACTGGCGGCGGTCAGAGTTCGGATCGGTGTAGGTTTCGTTCCAACGGGCGCCCGAGGCCATCATCATCACGTTGCGAACCGTCACGCCGTCATAGGCGCTGCCCGCCAGCCGCGGCACGTATTTGATGACCTGGTCATCGATGCTGGCGATGTAGCCGTCCTTCACGGCCGCGCCGATCAGCGTCGAGGTAATCGATTTGGCCACCGACATCGACATCCAACGCGTCCGCTGCGTGTTGCCGTACTGGTAAGTCTCATTGGCGATCTTGCCGTCCTTCAGAATGAGCAGGCCCGCCACACGATTCACCGACATGAACTCGGCGAGGCTGTATGTCGCTGCGCCTACCATGAAGCTCACCTGCGTGAGCCGCGAGGCCGCCGAGGGCAGTGCAGAGGACGTGGCACCGGGTTCGATGGTGCGTGTCGGAAACAGCCGATCGATGTTGCGATAGGTGTTGACAGCCAAGTCGGGGGAAAGTGCGCCGTCGTAGATCTGGCGTACCGTGCCGATGGGTTCCGATGCATGTGGGTAGCCGCTAGGGTTGCCATCGTCCGGATTGGGCGCGCCGCCATTCGCGGGCGGAATGCCGACGATCGGAAGAGCAACGCCGCCACCCCCACTGCCGCCCCCGCCGCCGCAAGCGGCAATCAGCATCGCCGTCGCGATCAAGAGAGCCGAGGGAGCTGCGTGCGGTGCGCGCGATAGTACGAATGCCTTCTTTTGAACACCTTGATCCACCCGGCCTCCTTGTTGGTGTGACGCTCGATGAGCGATGACGATGCGCTTTCGTCCCTCGCAGCGCGCCGGCGCGATGGTTGCATATGTCCAGCTCTGCCACAAGCGCATGCGTCGCGACCCCTTGGGCTGGCCGGCACAACATGACGGGCCTGGTTCGCCGTGGGTCCGTCGCGCCGGCGCGGAGCAATTGCCCGACTAGATCAGCAGGCAGAATTCGGCCACGACCGGTCGATCGTGAACGACCGCAGCAAGCGAAGCCAGCCGGCCGCTGGAGAGTTTGCCAAGACGGTTCAACAGGGCGAGTTGATGACCTGCAACATCGGAGCGGCGTTGTTCTGCAACTTCGGCGCGAGCCGCGTTGCGACCTCAGCTGAAGGACTTCACCAGCGAATCGAACATGACCTTGAGCGAGTGGTCGTGACGCGTGATCGGTGGCACCTGGCGTCGCACGCCCAGCAACTGATAGACCGCCATCTGCGCCGCACGCACCGAGTACTCGACCGTGAACACCACGTCGTCGCCGATCTCGACGAACTGACTCACGAAGGCCAGGTTGCGCGAGCACTTGGGCACCGGCAACGGCCGGTCGGTCTTGGCGCGTGGCATGAACATGCTGGTGATGTAGGGCAGGCGGCAGGGGATGCAGATCGCGCCGGCCAGCACCTCGGGGTCGAAGTTCAGGTGGCCGCGCAATTCTTGCAGTATCTCGGCGCCGCTGCAGTCGCTCATCGCCTTGGGTACGAAGTTTCCGACGCGGTCTGGCTGCAGCGCGTAGCCCCAGAAGACCTGCTGGTCGGCGCGCTGGCCGCGGAAGTGGGGTTGGTGGTACAGCACCACCGACATCTGCCAGTTCGAGTCCTTGAACGTTACCAGTCCGCCGGTACCAGCACGGTCGCCAGAGAAGCTCTCCATGCGGTCGAAGAAGGCCGTCGTATTGCAGGTGACCGTGAACGAGGCCCAGTATGACTCGGCGATGCTGCTGTTGAACGCTGCGGGGTTGCCGAATTCCGGCCGGCCGCGTGCGATCTTCTCCCATAGCGTCCAGCCGCCGCTGTCGGCCATCGTCAGGCGCGGCGCGGCGAGCTCCATCGAACCAGTGCTCGACGCATCGGTCATCGACGCGTTCTGGAAGAAGACCAAGTCCTCGGCGCCGACGGCGATCCGTCGCGTGCCCGCGTCGTCGAGCACATGCAGCGCCTGCACGGTGACCTGGCCTCCTTCGTCGCGCAGGTCCATTTCGGTCACGGTCGTGCCGTGCACGAAATTCACGCCGCCCGCGCGCAGCCATGCTTCGAGTGGCTGCACGATCGAGTCGTACTGGTTATAGACCGTGCGCTTCACGCCTGCCAGGGTCTCGATGCGCGGGAACTCGTTCATGAAGCGATGCAGATAGCGCTTCAATTCGACTGCGCTGTGCCAGGGCTGGAAGGCAAAAGTGGTCTGCCACATCCACCAGAAGTTGGTACGGAAGAACGGGGGCGAGAGCCAGTCTGTGATGCGGCTGGTGCCCAATGCGTCTTCGGAGGTCTCGGCGAGGCGCACCAGCTCCAGCCGGTCGGCGTTGGTGAAACCCATCGAACTCACGTCGAGCTTGAAGCGGTGCTGGTCGACAAGGCGCGCACTTGAGTGGGCCGGATGCTCGCGGTTGAAGCGAGCCGTCTCTTCAAAGACCGATTCTTCCGGGTGGTCGAGCGAGGGGATGGTCTTCAGCAGATCCCACAGGCATTCGTAGTGGTCAGAAGTCAGCATGCGCCCACCACGCAGAGAGTAGCCGCCGGTCGCATGCGGCGCGGCGTCCAGGCTGCCGCCGGCAATCGCCGAGCGCTCGATGATGGTGATCTGCGCGCCCGCGACGCCCGCGTCACGGATCATGAATGCCGCGCCTGCCAGAGAGCCGATGCCGCCACCCACAAAATATGCTTTCACAAGAAGCTCCTTGATTCGATCAGGGCATCCTAGGGTGCGCGGTGGCGCCGGTGCTTGACCAATATCAAGCTGCGGCTGATCGTTTGGAATGACTTGCGGGCCTCCCGCGGACGAGTTCTTGCAACCTTCGACCCTGCGTCGGCCATCAAGTCGTCGGCATTGATGATGGGACTGGATATGAGAAACACGTTCCACGCACGAACATCTGGAAGCCGTCTGCCAGCCCTGAGGTCTGGCCTCCCATTGCGGTCGCAACGAATGACGGCTTTCGAACAAGCCAGCTGACGGCTCGGCCCCCCGGCGCCGACCGCCCTTCGGCTACAGTCGGCCACGATCGGACGTTCAGTCTCAAGCATCGGCGCTTGCAAACGAGCAGCGACTTGATCTAGTCTAAATTGGTGAATGCTCAGGCGGCCTCAAGGAGCGAACCATGACAAGTGCGAACCTGACCTACCGGCTTGCCCACCGCGACGACATTGACGCGCTAAGGGCCTTGATGGACGCTGCAATATCCGAATTGCAGAAGCCGTTCCTCGACGAAAGCCAGATTGCGTCGAGCCGGGCGATCATGGGGTTGGACACCCAGCTCATCGATGATCGAACTTATTTCGTCGTGGAAGCGGACGGCAGGGTTGCAGGTTGCGGTGGATGGAGCCGCCGCGCCACCCTGTACGGCGGAGACCAGTCGCCCGGTCGCAGCGCTGTCCTGCTCGACCCAGCAAAGGATGCGGCGCGGGTCCGCGCCATGTACACCCACCCGCAACACACGCGCAAAGGCGTGGGTCGGCTGATTCTCTCGCTCTGTGAGGGGGCGGCACGGTCCGAAGGCTTCAAGAAAGTTGAATTGATGGCCACCATGGCAGGCGAACCGCTCTACCGCGCCTGCGGCTACGAGCCATGCGAACGCCTCACGGACGACCGCGGCGGTGTTGCGGTCCCGATCTTGCGCATGAGCAAGCCGCTATGAAGCAATCCCGTTGCACGCCTGAACGGCGGTGCCAAGTACAAGGTCGTTGGGAACGCTCTGCTTCCGCACGACGGCTATGCCGGCTCAGGTTCGAAGCGCCGTAAGGCGCAACCGGCTACAGGCGGCCATCACCTGACATTCACCGATGAGGCCCAATTCGCTTGGAAGCCGACGTTCGAGGCGATTACACGACAGTTTTGGGCCAACTTGGAACTGAACTCGTTGAAGCGCGTGCACGCCAACTAAAGGCGCGTCAACAATCGCCAATCGGTCGGTGGCGGCCAACATCCCGGGCAATCAAGGCATGACGGACAAGCTAGACAAATACAGCGAGGCCCTCACTTCACTTCTGCATGAGGCGATTCGCTGCTCGCCCGAATCTTGGACCCGCGGCGTGCTTACGATTGACTGCGACGGTCACCGCATCAACTACGGGCTCAAAAACGACCAGTCGGACGACAAGGCGAGCATCTCCCAAGACCTTGCGCAGCTCTGCGAGCAGTACTGGGCGGTTTTTCAGGAGCACGGCGAAGCCTGGTTGGAATCGACTATCGAGTTCTATCAAGAAGGTGGGACATGGAAATTCAATGCGAACTACAAGCGACCCGAGAAGGTCCGAGCGACTCCCAAATCCTCATGGAAGTTCTGGCAGTAGGTTGAACTGCGCCTCCCGCCAATTGCGGACATTCCCGACAAGGTCACGGTTTTCCGTAGCGTATGAAGACGACAACATTTCCACCGCCAACGTCATGGCGGCGTCGACTTTCCATTGAGGATGCGGAAGCAGAGCTTCAGCGGAGGTCTGTCGAGTACAACGCTCAGGTTAGCCCGGCGTGGCTAGCACGTTGGGAAGCGTTGAAGGCCCAAATCGTCGCTGGTGACGAACTTTGGTACTTCGAGAGCTTCCCTTCATCCATGACGGGTGGCGCTGGCTATTGCCTTGTACGAGATAGCAAATGCGTTGCCGCGTTGGCTACCATGCGGAGCTGACGCGGTAGACGGCGCCTGCCGGCCACAACCAGTCACTCGGAAACTGTACTCAAAACCTGTATGACTGGCTGACGCTTCTTGATTGCGCCGGGCTACGAAGACATCTGGTTCGACGAGAAGCTCTTGCGACTCGACGGCGAAAGCAGCGCGGCGTACTCACACAGCTATGGCACAGTTCGGCCAGAACCGGACCTTCCGGTTCACCGCCTGTTGAATATCATCAGACCCCATGGCGATATCCGCGTTTGCTGTCAATGTGCCCTCGGCCGAGCCGCTCGTCGGCGACCTTCGGCAGCGCTTCGACGCGACGGCGAAGCTTGGGGTGCCGGCGCACATCACTGTGCTTGTACCGTTCATGGACCCGCAGCAGATCACGCCTGCCGTACTGGACCGGGCGCAACACGCGTTGAATCGGGTCGCGGCCTTTTCCTTTTCGATGGGCAGGGTGGCGCGCTTCCCAGCGACCTCGTATCTCGCGCCGGAACCGCCCGAGCCGTTCATCGCCATGACCAAGGCGCTCGTGGATGTCTTTCCAGATTTCTTGCCGTACGGAGGGGAGCACCAAAGCGTGGTTCCGCACCTGACCGTTGCCCATGGGAACCCATCGGAGGCCGATGCAGCCGCCGCTGAGTTGCAAAAGCGGCTGGATGCATCTGGGGGCATCCTGGCGGATTGCACCTCGGTCGTGCTGATCGAAAACTCGACAGGCCGTTGGGAAGAGTTGCATGTCTTCCCCCTGGCGCCGGCCGATACATAGTCGTTCCTTTCGGCTAAGGTGATAGAACAGAATGCGGCCAGACCCGGTCATCCAAGGCGTCCTCTCATTTCGATATGAACCGCATATGTACGACGACCTCCTGCCGCTGAAAACGCCCGAGAATCTCTTGGGCAACCTTAAGCCCGTCGACGAGACCAAACTCCGCCTCAACCACCCGGACGTCCCAGATGACTATGTCTTTTTCCTGAGTCGTATTGGCGCCGGGATGATTGGGCAAGGCCAATACAGCCTCTATACCGGTCTTGCGGAGCCAAGCTTCATCTACGGCGACCAGCCACCTCAACTCGTAGGCGTGCTTCTTTTTGGCGACGACTTCCAGGGATTCAGCGCGGGATTCCGCACCAGCAGTTGGGAGGTGGTTGAGGTGGTTGAGGTGGATCCTCTAGACCGAAGCGTGCACGTTGCGGCTACGAGTTTCGAAGCCTTCATCCGGGACACAATCGATAACCTCTTATAGATGGCTATGCGGCCAGTCACTTTCGGCCACAAGCAGAACTTCTACGACAGCCTCCAGCTAACCCGCATTCATAACTCGACCGACCATGCAAGCCCTCGAAGTTCTGCGCAATGGACAGCCCCTGGTGGTGGCGGGCACGGAGGACGCGGTGCTCCTCTCCTTTTCCGTGCACATGAGCATCGATGGCGAGCATCCCGCGACGCTCGACATGCGAGGCATGAGAGACCTTGGCAATGGCCGCCAAGCGCACCTCGAATGGATTCAAGAACTCCCTCTCGGCGCAGGGGACGAGATTTGCGTGACGCTCCTCGAGGTCGAAGAGGTAACGCCGCCGGCTGAAGACATCGCGTCCGACTCGGATGAGCACATCGCCGCGCACGCCGCTTACGAGTCTCAACTTGCATCTGGCCTTCCGGTACCCCGCGCCTTGGAGCGCAAGCAACCCGACGCCTCGCTGGAGATTTTGGTCGGCGACGCGCCGGTCGTCGCCACTTTTGATGGCGGTCGAGAGTTGGTGACCATGCGCGTTGATTGGAATCGGTGGCGTCCGGAGCGGTGCCACCTCTCTTTGCGCAGTTTCTCCGTCAAAGAAGGGCTGGCGCGAGAAGAGGGAAAGAATTGGCTCACCGCATCTGCCGCGAGGGACCAAGTGGTCCTTGTTCGTCTCGGTCCTGGCCACGCCTAGGAAAATTCAACCGACAGCCGTCACCGGCCAAGACCGGTCGGTCGGCCTTGCCTCAGGAATTGCTGCAACGCTGTCGACGGACGCGATGCGGCTTGGTGTCCGAAGCGCGTGCGCGCCAACCAATCGATAGGCCACAATCGGCTCAGCGAGGCATGCTGCCCCTTGGAGAATTGTTGAGTATGAGAGACGGTGTCGTTGTTCCGGAGGCTGTGCTATGTGTTCCCGGCCCTTGGGCTGAGCGGTCGGATTTGACGAAGAGCCTAGTCCAATCGACCTCGGGTCACATCTTTGCCGGCATGCTGTTGATGGACATGGAGACGAGGGTGTCGTGCGAGCTTCAATTGGAAGGGCGCGATGAGCGAATGCTGGCTGCATTCAAGGCGGCTGGCCCGCATTGGTCACAGACAGAGGAAATGATGCGAATTGGGGAGCATCGTTCTGTCATCTATCTAGTTGGCCATGGCGGCTCCCAGACCAATTTCGCCCCGTTGATGCACGCGGCTCGCGCCCTTCTCGATGCGGGCGGCTTCGGAGTGAAAGTCGAAAGTGCCGGTCTCGCTCATCAACCAAATGAGTGGCGCCGTCTCTGCAACGAGCTATACCTTTTCAGCGCGCATGAAGCATGCGTGGTGTATGTAAGCGCTGCTGACGTCTGCTCCTGCGGTATGCACAATCTCGGCCTGAAGGACGCTGTCGTAGCGACGGGCGATGCTGAAGATGCTGTCGAACTGCTTCGGACGTTCACCCGTTATGTCTTCGCGGAGCAGGCGGAGATTCGACCAGGACAAAAATTTTCGGTAGCGTCTGATGCTCCTGTATATCGGGTCGTGGACGATGCGGGTCCTCGCTACGAGGACTCCTCCCTTTTCAACAATCCGTATGGCTTCTGGCGCCTAGTACCCGCCACGGAAACTGGCCGCGTATCCAAAAGGCGGGCCTGGTGGAGGCTCCGCTAAGGTGGTCGCCAAGCCTCGTTGTGGGTTGCAGGCGCCTCGAAGTAGCGGGGGCTATCGGCCATTTGCGGTCACTCATAAGTTCAAGCAAATGATGATGAAGTCCTCTGAAGCTATACGTGCATTCGTGCTGATTGCATCAGTCATATCGGGGCAGCCCGGCTTGGCATACGCACAGGTTGAGCCGTCTGCGCCTGCGACGCCGCGTCAATACGTCCGATGCACGGCCTTTGACCTCGTCGAATCACCAGGTCGCGCACCACAGGACAAGAACTGTCCGAGCACTGCGCTATTCAGGGACTCGAGAGAACCGCTGTTGCCTGTTCGAGTTTGCAAGGAAAGCTTACCGAGCGAAATGGACGCGTGTTCCAGCGCTTTTCTAGCTGACTCCGACGAGCGTCTAAACACCGTGTATCGGGAAGCCCGAGCGAAGCTACTTCTCACTAATAAACCGCGAGGGCGCCAACTGGTGATCGCTCAAAGGCAATGGCTCCGGTTTCGCGCAGCCCACTGCGATGAGCAGAGCTATAAACATGGCAGAACGAAGTCCGTTCAAGGTGACACGTTCCACTACCGCGCCTGCTTGGACTTGGAAAGGCGCACTCACTACCTCGAAATTATCGTTCTGGGACGGCCAGCTTCGACCTCTTGACAAGTCCGCTTTAGATCGAAGCGGAAGACGGATTTGGGCCCGATGCCGCGGCACAATCTTCCGATCCGTGAGGCTGGACCCGGCCAGAAGCTGACCTTCCCGGTACACACTAGATCATGAGAAAAGAGCAGGTCGAAATCTATTCCGATACAAGCAACGCCGCAGTTCTACGGCACCCGGACCGTCACTTTCCCGGCTGCTTGGTTCAAGGCGATACGCTTCACGGTCTTCGGCAGTCGGTTCGTCGCGTCCAACGCAGTGCCCATCTCCTCGACGAGAAGGCTGCTGCAGATCTCGCCGATGTTGCAGATCATCTTGAGAGCCTTCTGAACCACTACAAAGCAGTGCTCGCAGCCCACGCGATCAAACTACCGTTCACTGATACGTCGAGCGGCTGACGCCGCCATCCGGCCAGGACCCGTCATTCGGCGATGCACCACAATTTGCCGGTTTGCAGTCGTTCGCCCCTCTCCCCAAAGGTACCGATGCCACTTCAGTTCTTCGACGCATCCCTGGTCGGCCCCACCTCGAAGCGCGAGCTCGATGAGATGAGGGAAATGGTCCGCGCCGATTCTCCTTCCTTCGAGTTCGACCCAGCCTACCTGCAGGTCGTCGAGGAGTTCAACGGTGGCAGGCCCTCAACGAGATACTTTCACACGCGCAATGGTCAGCTTGCTCCACCGATAGAACGCTTCCTCCACTACACGGCCGGTCATGACCTTGAGGACCATCAGCTCGGATTCTTAAACGCCAATGTCTTCTGGTCCGCTCTGGAAAATCGTCTCGGGACGCTTCTGCCGTTTGCCGTGCTGGCAAACAACGATGCGCTTTGCTTCGACTGCGGCTCGGGCGAGTCGCCGGTCGTCCTCTGGAGCAACGAGCGGTCCGTAGAGGACGAGCCGTCATACGAGCATGTAGCGGATTCGTTCGACGACTTCTGCGCAGCACTCTCGTCCGTGGCCGCCGAGTGACCGCGATGCGCCGGACTCGGCGACCTTGGAGCGGCGCCGAAGCTCCCTCCCAACCGGCCACAGTCGGCCACGAGCGGACATCCCAGTTCGACAGCCAGCGAGTACATGGAGATGCCCCGATGGGAATTGACCTTCAGATTGTCCGACGCGTATTTGAGGATGTACTTGCCAGCCGCATTAGCCGCGAGCAAGCAGACCGCTGGGCCTACTCAGTGGTTCAGCAGAAAGAGGCTGGCACCCTGAAATATTCGCCCCCCAAAGACGAGGAGCGCATTTGGGCTGCCGTGATGTATCTCTATGGGGGGGGTGGACATGACGACGGCTCCCGGGCGAGTACCTCCACACTGACAACGACATCAAGATTGAGATGTTTGAGCAGTTCGGTCAACAGCAGCGATTTTGAGGGTCTGCTCGCGCGATCCCGCGGCTCCGCTCGGCACGAAAACGCCGTTACCAGCGCATCGTACCCTCTGCCCGATTCAAAAACGAGTAGACAACGCAGCAAAAAAATTGGATGTCAGCCATGAATTCATCTCCGAATTTGAACGAGCTGCAAAACTCGATCATTGTGTTGCTCTTTGAGCAAGCAAAACTTCGCGACCCTGTGACTCCATTGGAATTCGCCTTATCGGGTGACTTTGACGGCCAGTTCAATGCCGTGATTGGAGATCTCGAGAATGTCGATCAGGCAGGCTTCCTTGTAGCGACGCTGCCGCGGTACACGAGCACGGTTTTCATGGCTCTGACGAAACGCTGTGAACTCGAGGTGGCGAAACTCCTGGCGAACTTGGAAGACCTCGAACGCGAGAATGTGAAGCCGCTGCCCTTTGGGGCGGTCATCGGCCACCCCGGCCACCCTGCCGTCACCGAGTTCCCGCCCCCCGCGACCATTCTGATGCCGGTGACCATCTCGGGCGTCCTGGGGTCGATCCCGCAGGTCACCACGCTAGGTGGCCAAGAGATTCGCTTTGTGATGGCTCTGCCACTTAGTCAAAAGGAGCTCGAATGTCGGAACACACAGGGGCACGATGCAATGATCGATATGTTCGAGCAGGACGGGAAGAGCCTGTTCTTTGCGTAGCAGGCACATTCCTTACCCTTCGATGTCAGCAGCACCGAACCGATGAGCACATCCTGCCATAACACGACCTTCGCCAGCAGTCGACCTGCAATCAGTACCTCCATGACCTCAGCTGTCAGCGCAGCGATCCACTGGTTCGAAAAACTCTCACTGGAAGATCGGTCTCGATTTCTGGCATTGCTCGCGCATGAGTTGACAATCGGCCAACGTGTACTTTATGCCGACGGCAATGTTGAAGGGGTCCGGCAACTTAACGAAGCCAATCACCATATCGCAGGCTTGCTCATCGACTCCTGCGATGGGCGTCACCGATCCTAACCCGAGTTCGTCTTATTCACATTGACTGAGGTGCATGCGCAGGGCGCAGGCGGCGCAGCTTGGAAAGATGCAGTGAGTCGCTTTCGGTCCTCGCGGCCTGGAGTTTAAAAGTTAGCTGCTGACCTTCGATCGCCCGCGCCCGGTCTTTCTGCACAATCCTTGAGGCACACATCTACCGACCATGGCAATTGTTGAAATTACCGGATGGCGACCCGGGTTTTTGAAGGTCTCTTGCACGACGACCTTGCAAGCCGCTGCAGGCCTGGGTTTGGCGGAGGCGAAAGCTGTTACCGATGGGGTGCTCAGGGATGAGCCTCAGCGAATCCAGGTTTCCTGTGCGAAAGCACATCAACTCGTGCTCGCTCTTCGAGAACTAGGGGCATCAGCAGACGTTGTCGGCCGAAATGGCGACTCGACATCGACTTAGAGTGTGCATCACCAATTGAACGCCCGCTTCGGAGAAAACTGTACAGCCGGTTAGGGCCCTTTGCTCCGGACCAGCGTGAGGCTACAGTCGGCCAAAACCGGTCGTTGTGCATCGACCGCTGATTGAAGGGAAAACAAGTGTTTGACTACACGGCACTGAAGAAGTCACATCATTCGGCTGAGTGGTTTGGCGAAAGCGGAAATGGCGTGGGCCTCTATGTCCGTGGAGGAGATGACTCCCCCGACGAAAACGCAATCGCGCAGGCCAAAGCTGTCGTTGCCGCGTTGAACGAGATTCAGGCCAAGGCGGTCGGTGTAGCCGACACCTTCATGAAGGACCGCGGTGATTGGTCGCTGAGCGAAATTGATGTCGGCCTCGAAGCTCAGCGCGCCGGCTGCGACTACATCGTTCGGCTGGCGTTTGACCCCAAGGACGGCTCCGGCGACTATGGATATACGCAATTTTCCGTGCACTTTCGAGCTCACCAAGACCAGCCTTCCCCGAATCAGAACCATCCGTTTCGGCTTGCCATTGAGTTTCAGTAGCATGCGGGCTGGCACCGTGGCTTGTTCCTACGGAGCCTCCGCTCAAGCGCTTGCAAGCTTTCAAAATGCCAATAAAGCCACCACGGGATTGGCCTTGGGAGCCGCGGCCCTGCTGATAGCGCTTCTCGCCTGGACGGGTTGGCGCACCCGGCGTCATTTAGATAAGTTGTCCCAGGCGCACCGCGCCACTCACTAGAATTTGCCGCTGACGGCCAAAAGCGGAAGTACGTCACGCAGCTCAGTTTTACTAGGCGTTCCGACGCGGATGGCGACGCCAGAGCTACTGTCGGGTCATTGGAGGCCACTAGTGCGTATTTCAGCCCATCGTGGACGGCGTTTCAGACTGATCGTGGACGCCGTTTCAACGTGATCGTGGACGGTATTTCAAACTGATCGTGGACGCTGTTTCAGCGCGATCGTGGACGATTTGGGGAGCGCGCAAGTGATCTTTTGACCGGGCGTCAAGCTCATCGCCTTTTGCGGTGAAGCCTGATGCCCACGAACAGAATCACGATGCGCCGAATTCGAGAGACATTGCGCCTGCACCTGCAGGCAGACCTGAGCTACAACGAGATCGGCCGAGCGCTCAAGATCTCCAAGAGCGTCGCGGGCAAGTACGTCTCGCTCGCCCGCGCCGCAGGCATCGACTGGACGGTGGCCCAGACGCTCACCGACGAGGAGCTTGAATCCCGGCTGTATCGACCGGCGTTGCCCCGCTCCAGCCACCAACTCAGCCCCGACTTCGCGCTGGTCCATCAGGAACTCAAGCGCGCCGGTGTCACCCTGCAGCTGCTGTGGGAGGAGTACGCCCGCAGCCTCGTCGGGGCAGGCCAGCAGGCCTACAAGTACACGAGTTTCTGCGTGAAGTACCGGGCGTGGGCGCTCGGGCTGAAGCGGTCCATGCGCCAGACCCACATCGCCGGCGAGAAGCTGTTCGTCGACTACGCCGGCCAGACCGTTGCGCTCATCGACGCGGCCACCGGCGAGCTCGCCGCCGCGCAGATCTTCGTGGCCACGCTCGGCGCGTCCAACTACACCTACGCCTGCGCCACCGCGCGTCAGACCACTGCAGACTGGATCGGCGCCCAGGTGCGCGCGCTGGAATTCTTCGGCGGCGTGCCGCGCTTGATCGTGCCCGATCAGGCCCGCGCGTTGATCAAGAGTCCGGATCGCTACGACCCCCAACCCAACCGCCTGTACGACGAGTTCGCCACCCATTACGGCTGTGCGTTGCTCGCAGCACGCCCGGCTCATCCTCGCGACAAGCCGAAGGTCGAGAACGCGGTGCTCGTGGTCGAGAGATGGATTCTGGCGCGCTTGCGCAACCGGCGCTTCTTCAGTCTGGACGAACTCAACTGCGCGATCGCCGTGCTGCTGGTCGATCTGAACCAGCGCCCATTCAAGAAGCTGCCCGGCTGCCGGCGCAGCGCCTTCGAGACGCTGGACGCGCCCGCGCTGCGGCCGCTGCCGGCCGAGCGCTTCGAGGTGTGCCTGTGGAAGAGCGCCAAGGTGAACATCGACTACCACGTCGAGTTCGACGGTCACTACTACAGCGTGCCGCACGCCCTCGTGCGCACCACCGTCGAGCTGCGCGTCAGCGCCAGCCTGGTGGAGTGCTTCGCTGCCAACCAGCGTGTGGCCTGCCATGCGCTGAGTCACCGCAAGGGCGCGCACACGACCGCGCCCGAGCACATGCCGGCGTCGCACCGCGCCCACCTGGAGTGGACGCCCCAGAAGCTGATCGACTGGGGCCGGCGCATCGGCGTCAGTGCGGCGGCAGTGGTGACTTGGCAACTCGAACACCGCCCGCATCCGGAGCAGGGCTACCGCGCCTGCCTTGGGTTGCAGCGCCTGGCGCGCGAGTACACGCCGGCACGGCTGGAAGCCGCCTGTGCTCGAGCGCTCGCGATTCGCGCGCCGACCTACCGCAGCGTCGCCTCGATATTGAAGAACGGCCTGGACCGCCAGCCCGCCCTGTTCGCGACGACACCCACGCCGCTGCCCGCTCACGAGAACGTGCGTGGCCCGGACTACTACCACTGAACCACTGAAGGAGATGACGATGCTGAATGAACACACCCTGGACCAATTGCGCAGCCTGCGCCTGGACGGCATGGTGCGCGCAATCGAGGAGCAAACTACGAGCACCGCGGCGGCCGCACTGGGCTTCGACGAGCGCCTGAGCATGCTCGTGCAGCGCGAGATCGCATGGCGCGACAACAAGCGGGTGGCGCGTCTGATGAAGGCCGCCCGGTTGAAGGTCAGCACGGCCTGCGTGGAGGACATCAATTGGCGCGCGAGCCGTTCGCTGGACCGCGCCCAGGTGGCCGCGCTGGCCGGCGGCGACTGGCTGCGAAACGCGCAGAACTTGCTGATCACCGGCGCGACGGGGTGCGGCAAGACCTGGTTGGCATGCGCGCTGGCGCACCAGGCGGCAAGGTCGGGCTTCTCTGTCCTGTACACCCGCGCTGCGCGCCTGTTCGATGAACTGCAGGTCGCCCACGGCGACGGCAGCTTCACCCGGCGTCTGGCGCAGTTGGCCAAGCTCGATCTGATCGTGATCGACGACTTCGCGATCTCCCCGGTCGGCGCGCCCGAGCGGAACGATCTGCTGGAGGTGCTGGACGACCGCGTGGGCACGCGCTCGACGCTGATCACCAGCCAGTTACCGGTACGAGCCTGGCACACCTACCTGGACGACCCAACCCTCGCCGACGCGATACTGGACCGTGTCGTGCACAGCAGTCACAAGATCGAGCTCAAAGGCAAATCGCTGCGCGATGAGGAACCGATGCGGTGAATGCGGCGCCTTCCTCACAAGCCCGAGGGCTTGAAAACGACTTATCCACCGCGTCGGCCGGTACGTCGCAAGCGCCGTCCGCCGCCGTGGATAAGTCTGCGCCGCAACCCTCACCAAACATCTGGAACCTCGCTTCGCGTCAGTGCGCTTCAAACTGATCGTGGACGATTGAGATACATTGAACCCCTCGCTTGCGTGCATCCCCTGCGCGTCCACGATGGCGCTGAAACAGCGTCCGCGATCAGCCTGAAACAGGCGTCCACGATCGCTGAAATGCGCACACTAGCATGACTTACAGTGCTTTTCTGTCTACCACTATCCTTGTATTCAATGCCATCAATCTCAATCTCGGGCCCTAAGAATTCGATACTTACGCTCAAAGAGACTGGATGGGTGAAAGGCGCTCCGCTCCAGTTCGAGGCTGCGACGCTTGGCGAAGCTATCCAATATTACGAAGCCTCGTTCCGATGCGCAATCCGGCCTTGCGAGAAGCTGATGCCCGGGCAATCTGAATTGAAGTATTTTGAGTTCTCAGACATGAGCAATGAATTCGACGGCTTGGTTGACATTCATGTGTTGCGCGATGGTCTGGAAATTTGTCCGAAGCAAGATCTCTCGTTCCT
>NZ_JACVBS010000033.1:0-43794 GCF_014852545.1 Variovorax sp. VRV01 | reverse complement strand
CAGCAGAGTGACCTGCTGTCGATCCTCGCCTTCGATGAATCGCTTCATGTGGTTGCCCTTCAGTAGCGTTGCCACAATCTAGGCGAGCACCGTCAGTTATTCAACCCGTTTTCACACGGCCTCGGCCAGGAGCAGAAGCTCACCAAAGTCCGGTCTGGAGTGGCAGCGTTCCGCGTCCATTCCAAGTTGAAGTGAATGCAGGAGGGTTTGCGGGGAGGCTATCGTCCGCGCCCTCTCAAACGACGCGCGGCCCCTGGCGTCAGTTCGACCGCACTAGCGGTCATCGGAGCCGCTTCCAGAACGCGTTGCCCGTAGCGGTTGTCTGTTTCGGCTGGCGCTGGCACATATTGCGTCCAACCTCCGTCGAACATGCCGTCCTGTTTGACGTAGACCACCAGCACTTTGCAGCGCTTGGCCTGTACAGCAACTGCCGCAGCTTCAGCTTTGACCTTGTGTACCTCCGTGAAGTCCGCAAAGCCTGTCCGTTGCAGCCACACCAGCAGCGGCTCTTCCCCTACCAGCGAGAACCATCGGTAGGGATGCCGCTCAAGGGCCGGACGTAGCTTGTCGATTTGGAGCGCCATCTGCTCGCGTGCATCGGCGTCCAGGTCGCGCACAGTCGCGTCAGCGTCCAAAAAGCGAGGACCGCGGTTGGCGTCGTTAGCCTTCAAGAAGGACTGCAGCGTCGCTGGGAACTGCTGCGCGGGCGGTGGTTTCGTCGCCCAGTCTGGGTCGGCGAAATACTCGTCGATCGGCGCGCAGGCGTCAGCCTCCAGCAGCCAAGTGGCGCCTGCCGCCAGTTGCTCAGCGTAAAACTGGTCTGCGCGGTTTTTGGTCACGTAGCTGCCGAGGTGGTCCAACTCGTCGAATATCACGGCTTCATGGACCCCAGCCACACCCTGCCGGACAGACAGGTAGTGCGTCAGCTCACCAGTTGTAGGCAGAAATCGCGTCAGCACGAACAGGTCATCGATGGACATCGACACGAACGGATGCTTCCCGAGGATGGACCGAACCTCCGGGAGCCGTTTCGACATTGACGAGAACGGCGTGAATGCTTCCACCGTGAGGCCAATAGGCAGGACCACGCGGTAGTCGCCAAGTCGTAGCCGCCGCACCTCCACGTGACTGCCTCCAACGAGCTGATAGACCGGCACTTCGGGCGCGGATGCAGCATATCGCAGGAACCGCTCGCACTGTTGATGCGCCTTGAGGACCAGTTCTTGGATGGTGCGGACGTGCCGTTCGAAGAACACCTCCGGCGAATGCATGGGCATGACGCCCGCCTTCACCTCCAACTGCAGAAGAACGTCGTTCTGCAGAATCAGCACATCGTTTTCCACCCAATTACCCGTATCAGGGTCTGGGTAGTAGACGCTGGTCAGAACCTCGGCTCCGGCAAGCTGCTTGCTGAAGATGCGCATAAACGCGCCCTCCGTCAGCGCGGTCTGTCGGTTCAGCCACTCCTGACGGTAGTCGGACAGCCGCCTTTGCAGGCCCCACTGCAATGCGCGGTACGTGCTGTCGCGTAGGAAGTTGGCATCGCAGGTGTAGTAACCATCGTTGAGGGTTACCAATGGCTTCACACGGCCGGGCATACGGCGGAGTGGCGTGCCGCGTAGCGCGCCTTCAGCGAAGAACTCCTTTTCCTCACCGGGAACGTAGGCTAGGTCCGCAAGCAGGTCCGGCGGCAATCCGCTGGACTTCGTGACATTGCAGATGCCGCCGAAGAACAGGTCCTCGACGGCGCTCCGCGCTGTCACTTGGCGCTCTTGGCCCTCACCATACAACCGTGCGATCGCCTCCTTGAGCTCGATGCCTTCCTTTTCTGCCAGCTCATAGGCAGCATGCATTTCCGCAAATAGCGCCTCTGCGGCCTTCATGTGTCCAAATCGAGTGGCGTCCACGGCAGCTTGAATGCCGGCTGAAACCTCCTTGGCGCCGATCCCGTACGCCGCGCGGAGCGCGTCGTCATGCGGCTCGAACACGAACTCGAAGAACTCAGCCTCGAGTGCCTGATAGCGGTGTCCGCGAATCGTGACCCAACTGGTCATCGCCTGCATCGCCATCGTGCCGGTCTCGGGACCTAAAAGGCCCTCAGGCATCCGACGAGCAGCCACCAGGCAATACATGAGTGCGTGCTTCCGAAGCTCCGTCGCAAGATTCAACACCGCATGGACGTCATCGGATTCCACTGACTTGCCGTAGTCCGCATCCTTGTGGCTGCTCAGAACCGCGTGGACGTACTCCAGCGCGAACATGATGTCGTCCAGCGCAGCTCGCGAACTTTCTTTGGGTTCGCCGGCTTCTTGGCCCTGCTCATCAGCACGAACCATCTGCCCCATCAGCAACTGGCCCCAGTGGAAGCCAATCAGCTGCTTAGGCTCGCACTTCAAGACCGCTACTCGCAAGGCCTCGGCCATCGCTTCCATTTCGGCCTGCATCTTCGTGTGGGCAGCGTCGAGGTCGTCACCAAGCTCGAGCAGGGCGCGAGCCAGCGGCGGCATCGCATCCGCGCCGTCAAGGTTCTCGGGCAAAGCATGGCCCTCAGGCCCAACGGTTTGAGTCATTGCAGCAAGCGATTTTCTGGTGAAAGATATCCTGGATAAGTCTTGGCTGCCGGCTACGCCGCGCCAATGCAAGCTTGCACGGGATTCTGGAGCCAACTGCGCAGTAAAGTCCCTTCTGGCCCAGAAAGCCACGGTGCATGTGCATTGGCCGCTTTTGCGGCTGCGAGATTGACCCTACGGATGCCGCCAATGGGCCGAGGCTGTGTGGAAACGCGCGAAGTCGATGTTTTCGAGGGTGCCCAAACCATTCCCGACGCCTTGATCGTGATCCTGGTGCGATCTGAGAGGTCGACTTTCAAAGAGCACGCACTCCTCAAGCGTTTTCACACAGCCTCGGCCCATAGCTGAAGTTAACCTGCAGCCAACAGAAGCTTCTGGAGCCCTTCATAATCAAAACCTGCCCCCGCTTGTTCGAGATGCCGATCTTTCGTCATGGATAAATTCTTGCTGCAACAGCAGGTGCTGGAACGGCTCGCCGAAGACCTGCTGCAAGCCGAACAGGCAGTGCGGGCAGCCCATGAAACGGCGACTCACGAAGAAAACATCGCCGAAAACAAATACGACACATTGGGACTCGAAGCCGCCTACCTGGCCACCGGCCAAGCTCGGCGCGCCGAAGCCATACGCCAGGCGATGGCCAATTGGCGCCGATTCCGCCCGCGTCCCTACGACGCCATCAAAGGCATACAGCTCGGCTCGCTGGTCTGCCTAGTCGATTCCGACGACAAGCAGCAACAGCTCTTTCTCGGCCCGGATGGGGGCAGCATGAAGTTGGTCAGCGGCACTCAGCTTGTTCAGGTCATCAGCAGCGAAGCCCCTTTGGGTAGGGCAATGCTGGGCAAATGCGAGGGTGATGAGGTGTCGATACAGGTCGCTCCAATCCGACAGCAGTTTGAGGTGCTGCGGGTTCTTTAAGCCGCAAGCAAGTTCACGCCGATTGGCCGAGGTCAGCAGACGTGCAGGCGTCGTGAACGTACCGGCTGACCAGCAAGGTCAGCAGTGCTTAAAACCGGCCACTGGGTCGAGATGACACTGGCGCATGAATGACCGCTGCGCGGCCAAGACCGTGAACTCAGGAGGCCGACATCACCGGCAGCAACCGCTGCATAGCAGCCGCCAGCGGCGTGGCCGTTTGGCATTCGTTCATTGCGTAAGGCCGGCTGTGCCTGCAGTCCGCCCATGACGCATTCCGAGACCAAGACGGCAGGCATATCGCGATTGGGAGGTGCCGATGCCGCTCGCATAACATTGGGTCTGATTGAGGTGCTGCGCCCGGGAGGGCGGCCCTCGAAGTCGGCCCGTGTGCCGAAGTGAATAACTGGGAGCGAGGATGCCAACGATTGAAAGGCTGGTGCTGTCGAACTTCAAGAAGTTCGACAGCTTGGAACTCGAGTTTGATCCGGAGCTAAACCTCCTTATCGGGGACAACGAGGCGGGGAAAAGCTCAGTGCTTCTGGCGCTGGAACTTGTGATGAGCGGAAGTCGCAGCAGGGTCGAAACCATCGGAATCGAGACACTACTGAATGCCGACGCCGTCAGGGCATTTCAGGCAGGGCCATGTACCGTAGACCGTCTACCGAAACTGTTCGTTGAGGTCTATCTCTCGGCCGAAAAAAAGCCTGGCTTGAATGGGAAGAACAACTCTAAAGATCTCGAGCGTGACGGGCTGCGCATGTCGTTTGAGCCGATTCTCGACTTCAGCAAGGACATCGCGGAAGCGCTGAAGGAAGACCCGACCAACTTCCCCTTCGAGTATTACGGCGTCCAGTTTTATACGTTTGGGGGTGAGGCGTATTCCAGCGTCAAAAGGCACGTCCGACACCTGGCAATCGATAGCTCCAGAATCGACAGCGAGTATGCCGCGCGGGAATACACCCGTTCGGTGTTCGCGATGCACGCGGACGTCGGGAACCGGAGCAGGCTCGAGAACGCCTATCGACAAAGCAAGGGCGAATTCAAGAACGCCCAACTGAGGGAGCTGAACGACAAGCTGGTGGACTACAAGTTCGGCGTGCGCACGAGCGCCAAGGCCAACCTGGAGTCCGACCTGGTCATCACCGAAGACGAGATCCCCATCGAGAGCAAGGGCAAGGGGCGGCAGTGCTTCATCAAGACCGAGTTCGCGCTAAGTAAGAAGGGCGTCAAAAGTGAGCTGGACGTGCTGCTCCTAGAGGAACCTGAAAACCACCTGAGCCACGCGACGATGCACCAGCTCATCGAGCGAATCGCTCAGTCAGTGAACAAGCAACTGTTCATCGCGACTCACAGCAGCCTGATCTCCGCTCGACTTGACTTGCGCAAGGCCATCCTACTTGGAAAGCGAGGTCAGCTGGCGCGGCTCAACAAGCTCCCACCTGACACCGCGAAGTTCTTCATGAAGGCGCCTGATAACAACGTCCTTGAGTTTGCGCTGTCGAGGAAGGTGATCCTCGTAGAGGGAGATGCCGAATTCATCCTCCTGGATGCGCTTTACCAGAAGCACTCAGGGTCCACGTTGAAGAAAGACGGTGTTCACGTCATCTCGGTGGGCGGTACGAGCTTTAAGCGCTACCTAGACCTCGCCAAGCTGCTGGGCGTGCGCACTGCGGTCATTCGCGACAACGACGGCGACTACCAGAAGAACTGCGTCGACAACTACGCAGAGCATGCGATGTCGCATGCCAAGATCTTTGCAGACGCCGACTCCAAGCAGCGCACGACCTTCGAGATCTGTCTCTACGAAGACAACAAGGCAGTTTGCGACGAGGTCTTTCGCACGCCAAAGCGTAAGCTCGAACCGTTGGCGTACATGCTCGCCAACAAGGCTGACGCGGCATTTGACCTCCTGCTGGCGAAGGAGGCTGAGCTGGTGGCCCCTGGGTACATGCAGGAGGCCATCAAGTGGATAAACGAGTAGTCTTCGCGGTCGCAGGCTCAGGGAAGACAACCCGACTTATCGACGAACTGGATCTTGCGAAACGGGTCTTGCTCATCACCTACACAGAGAGCAACTGCGAAGAGATTCGTCGCCGCGTTCTTGCAAAGTTCGGATATCTCCCGGACAACATCACCGTCTGCACCTACTTCACATTCTTGAACTCGTTCTGCTATCGGCCCTTGCTTTTGATGAAGATGCAGACCATGGGAATTTCGTTCGATAGGCCGAGCGAATACTCATCGCGCCAGAAGCTCCAAAGCCGTGACCGGTACGTCACAACAGGCGGCCGCATCTACCACGCGAGAATGGCGAAGGTCTTGGATGTGCATGGTTGCATCCCGACGCTTCAGCGTCGACTGGAGCGTTACTACGACAAAGTCTGCATCGACGAGGTTCAGGATTTCGGCGGACATGACTTCAATCTGCTCAAGCAGATTGTCCAGGCCAACGTCGAGGTTCTGTTAGTCGGTGACTTCTATCAGCACACGTACTCCACCAGCGCTGATAGCGCGGTCAACAAAGGGCTGCACGACAGTTATGACCGCTTCAAGGATGCCTTGCGATCTGCTGGCTTGGTCGTTGACACGACGTCCTTGCTCAAGAGCCACCGCTGCAGTTCCTCGGTGTGCTCGTTCATTCGAGACAAGATCGGGGTGGACATCTATGCGCACTCGGATCGCACCACCCAAGTCTCGGTCGTCAGCGAACCATCACTGGCGGCAGAGCTTCACGCTGCTGCAGGCACGATTAAGCTGTTCTATCAAGAGCACGGACGGTACGGCTGCTACTCGCAGACCTGGGGTGACTCAAAGGGGCGCGACCACTATCAGGACGTCTGCGTCGTCCTGAACGCCGAGTCTTGGAAGCACTTCTCGGCAGGTACGCTGGCCGAGATGGCTGCGACCTCGCGGAACAAGCTGTACGTCGCGTGCTCGCGTGCGCGCGGCGACCTCTATGTGATGCCAGACACGATGCTGAAAGCTTTTAAAAAAGCCCGGGACGTTCGTCACGTCGCCTCCGCTTGAACATCTTGACTGCGCGGCCCCAGCCCTTCCGCTCGGCATGGCAGGTCGACCATGGACTGCTTCGAGTAGTGACGGTCGTTCGAGTCCTCGCCATGACCGACCGCAGCCGCTGCACAGCAGCCTTCGCGGATATTCAACGAAGGAGCGTGATCGAAGTGCATGCGTGGCCGTGATCTCCGCCTAGGACTGATCTCCCAGCGAGCCAGTGGGAGTCGCCCAACCACCGATCGCTACGCTGACTTGTTCTTCTTGGTGAGCTTATCCAGTGGATTCGTGCGCAGGACGGTCGAAAGCCGGGGCGGTAGCTACTTGTCCGCGGCGCTCACGCCGCCTCGCCCTTGGCGGTGCCGTGCCTGTACTCGGTGCGGTGCCTCATGAACCGGTGATAGGACATGCGCAGGTGCAGTTGCATTACTTGCCTTGCCAGCTCGCCATCCGCTGCCTGCACCGCCAGCGTCAGGTCGCGGTGGTGATGAAGGCTCTGCTCCAGTTCCTGCGGGGTGTAGATGTAGAACGAGCGCTTGATGATGGGCATGTCGATCATCGTCTCCAGTATCGCGCGCAGCCTGGGCGAGCCCGAAGCATCGAGCAAGGCGTGGTGAAAGTCGCGATTGGCTGACTGCACCTTGGCTATTCCTTCCTTGCCTTCCGCAATACCCTCGGCCATCGCCTGGTTGCTCGCCTGCAGTTGCTGGACGAGTGCGTCTCCGCCGCGCGTGGCCGCCAGGAATGATGCGTATGGCTCCAGCAGCATTCGAAGCTGGAAGGTCTCTTCCACATCCCACTCGCTCCATTCCGCCACGCGGATGCCCTGGCCTGCGGCGTCCGTTGCCAACCCGTCTTCCACGAGTCGGCGCAGCGCGGTGCGAACGGGGGTTCGGCTCAGTCCCAGGTCGCGGGCCAGCGGCTCCTCCTTGAGCTGCACTCCAGGGGCGTAGTGCCCCCCCACCAGTCGTTGTCTCAGGATCTCGTAGGCCTTGTCTCTGCCGTGCTGCATGGGGGCATGAACTCGCTGCATATGGAGCCGGGATTGTAGGTCGCTGCACCTTTGCCTTGGCGCTCCGCAAACAAATCGAGTACATGCGTCGTTCTTGATTTGTACTCTGGCGATTGAGAAAGCTGGCATCTACAGAGGGAAACTAGGTGATTTCCCTGCATCCCATTGAATTATTTGTACTCGCTTTGTATTCTCTCGGCATCGAAAAGGGTCTGCGCATGAACATTGCAATCATCGGGTTGGGCGAAGTCGGCCGCTGCTACGCGGCTCCCTTGTATGAAGCGGGCCATACCCTCGGCCTGTGCGAAGCGCACCCGTCGGCGGCCGCCACGGCGCTGGCGGCGTCGATGGAATTGCCGATCCACGAGAGGGCCGGTAGTTGGTTGTCCAAGGCGGACGTGGTGCTTTCCTGCGTGACGGGGACCACCTCCCTGCCGGTGCTCGCGCAGGTGCTGCCGCATCTCTCGCAAAACGCGTTGCTGGCCGACTTCACGACGGCCAGCCCCGAGGTCAAGCGCGAAGGGGCGGCCCGTGCGGCAGAGGCCGGTATCCGCTATGTCGACACCGCCATCATGGGCGCGATCTCGCTCAACCTGGTGCGCACGCCCTTGTTGGCTTCCGGCAGCGGCGCCGAGCAGCTGAAAGAAGTCCTCGAGAGCGCCGGTGCGCGTGTTCAGGTCATCGCGGGCGGCAAGGCCGGGGATGCCATCTCGTTGAAGATCCTGCGCAGCGTCTTCACAAAGGGCATGGAAGCGCTTTGCGTGGAGCTGCTGATGAGCGCCGAGAAGCAGGGCGTGCGCAGCGAACTCTACGAGCAGCTCAGCGACATCGACCAGACGCCGCTGCGCTCGTTCATCGACATGCTGGTGCGCACGCATGTCATTCACGCCAGGCGCCGGGCGCACGAAGTGCACGACGTCCAGGCCGAACTGGCGGCGCAAGGCCTTCCTTCGGTGGTCATGCGCGGTGTCGAACAGCGCTTCAACGACACGGTGGACGCGCTGTCCAGGCGGCCGCTCGGCGTTGCGGAACCGACCGTCGACCAAGCCTTGAACTGGCTTCTGGCCAGCGCAGGTGGGCACTAGCCGCTTCCTTCTTTCCGCTTCTTCTCTTCTCTCTTCGTTTCGTTGGCGGCCTGGCGGTCGCCTGGCCTTTCTTCGTCTTTTTTTTACTGGATTCACCCATGACTACTCCTGAGCAGATCAAGCAATTGCGCGACCTCGGCGCAGCCACCGTCTACGAGGCGCAAGGCGCCAAGGGCGCGCTGGACAGCGGCATGAAGCCGATCGACCCGACGGTGCGCCTGGCCGGCCCCGCGTTCACCGTCGACGCACGCCCTGCGGACAACCTGATCCTTCACTACGCAGTGCAAAAGGCCAAGCCTGGAGACGTGCTGGTGGTGGACGCGAAGGGCTTCATGGAGGCAGGCCCCTGGGGCGACGTGCTGACGATTCAGGCGATGAAGCTCGGCATTGCAGGACTTGTCATCAATGGCTGCGTGCGCGATGCGAACCTGATCATCGACCTCGGCTTTCCGGTGTTCTGCCGTGGCCTTTCGATCAAGGGCACGGGCAAGAACCAGCCTGGAAAGGTCGGCGTGCCGATCGCGATCGGCGACACGCTGATCCAGCCCGGCGACATCGTTGTCGGCGACCGCGACGGCCTGGTGGTCGTCGCCCAGGGCGAAGTCGAAACGGCCACTTCCAGCAGCCTGGCCCGCGAGGAAAAGGAAGCGAAGCAGCGCAAGGCCATTGACGAAGGCGCCACCACGGCCGAGCTGCTGAACCTGACGGACACGCTGAAGCGCTTCGGCCTGGTCTGACATCCACAAAAATCACGGAGACATCCGCATGCGCAAGCTCATCAATTCCCTGGCGTTGCTCGGCGCCGCCATCCTTGCGCCGGCCGCGGCGCATTCCGCCGATGCCTATCCGTCCAAGCCGATACGGATGGTGGTCGCATTCGCCGCCGGCGGCTCCGCGGACATCAATGCCCGCATCGTGGGGCAGCAGCTGGGCAAGGAGCTCGGCGGCACGATCGTCGTGGACAACAAGGGCGGTGCCGGCGGCAACCTGGGCGCGGTCGAGGCCAAGCGCTCCGCGCCGGACGGCTACACGATGTTCTATGCAACCTCTGCCGTCGTGCTTGCGCCCTCGCTGTATGCAAAGCCGGGCTTCGATCCTTACGCGGACTACACGCCGATCTCGTTGACGGCAACCATTCCGCTCCTGCTGGTCGTGAACCCGGCAGTGCCCGCCAAGACGGTGAATGAGCTCGTTGCGTTGGCCAAGAGCAAGCCCAATGAGCTGAACTATGGATCCTCAGGTGCCGGTGCATTGCTGCATCTGGGAGGTGCATTGTTCGCCAAGGAGGCAGGCATCCAGGCCACGCACGTGGCCTACAAGGGCAGTGCCCCTGCGGTTGCCGACCTCCTTGCCGGAAGCACGCAGTTCATGTTCCTGCCGATCAACGAGGCCATGCCGCATGTGAAAGGCGGCGCGTTGCGCGCGCTCGCGATCACGAGCGACAAGCGCTCGCCGCTCATGCCGGACGTCCCGACGATCCGGGAGGCCACCGGAAAATCGACCATGGACCTGGGCGCCTGGCAGGGGCTGATGCTGCCAAAGGGCGTGCCGGACGATGTCGTGAGCAAGATTTCTGCAGCGCTCAAGAAGGCGCTTGCCGACAAAGCCCTGCAGGATCGCCTCGTCGCGCAGGGTTCCATCGTGCTGGGCGGCACGGCAAAGGACTACGCGGACTACATGAAGCTCGAAGGCGACCGCTGGGCGAAGGTCATCAAGGACACCGGCGCGAAGCTCGATTGAACACGGCACACGGGAGACATCATCATGCTGAAAAAACGCACCTTCGTTGCCGGCGCCGTCGCGGCCTTCCTGATGGCGGGTGCTGCCGCACAGGACTTCAAGAACCCCATCAGGATCGTCATTCCCTTTGCGCCCGGCGGAGCCACCGACGCGCTGGGTCGGCTGCTGGGGCCCAAGCTCGGCAAGGAGCTGTTGCAGACGGTCATCATCGACAACAAGCCGGGCGCCAGCGGCCAGATCGGCACCGCAGCGGTCAAGGCCGCGCCGCCCGACAGCGCCACCTTCTTGCTGGCCCTGGATCATTCGGTGGTGGTGGTTCCGCTGATCACGCCGACGGCGGGCTACGACGCCATGAAGGATTTCGTCCCGGTCGGCCAAGTGGCGCGTTTTCAGTGGACCTTCGCGGTGCCCATGAGCAGTCCGGCAAAGACCTTGCCGGAGTTCGTCGAATTCGTGCGCAGGGAACCTCAGAACGGCAACTATGGCGTTCCGCTGATCGGCGGCGTGCCGGACATCATCGGTGCTGCCATCACTCGCAAGGCCAATGTGAAGATGGAAGCGATCGCCTTCGGAGGATCGGCGCAGATGATGCCGCAGCTCATAGGCGGCCAGCTGGCTTCCAGCGTGACGGGAGAGCCCGAGGGGGTGACCATGTCGCGCGGCGGCAAGGTCCGCATCCTCGCGATCTCGGGCGGCAAGCGCTCGGCGCTGCTTCCCTCGGTGCCGACATTCGAGGAACTGGGCTTCACCGGCGTGAACGTCAACAGCTTCAATGCGTTCTTCGCACCCAAGGGGTTGCCTCGGCCGCTGGCGGAAAAGTTCAACGCCGCATTGCGAACGGTGCTGAACGATCCTGAGGTCCAGGGCAGGATCAAGGACATGTCGTTGGAACTCGCGCCCACGGACCTCGACCAGTCGGCCAGCGAGCTCGCGAAGTCCTACGCGTTCTGGCGCGAAGCAGCCACGCAAAGAAAATGATGCTGCGCGGCAGCCTGCCATTGCACTCCTCCGGGGTGGAATGCGAAGCCCCGCATTCCACCGGACGGAAGGGGCCGGCATTCAGCGTGCCGGCAGGAGCGTGCGATTGCCACATGCACTTCTTCGACGCGAAGGCGCCGTTCGCTCCCGGCCCCGTACTCACGCATGGAGACGCCACCGTCGAGCACTACCGGCAGCTGCAGCGCCGGCTTCGCATCGAACGCTGCGTGCTGGTCCAGCCTTCCGGCTATGGGCGGGACAACCAGGTTCTCCTGAGGGGATTGCAGTCGCTTGGCAACAGCGCGTGCGGGGTGGCGGTGATCGATCCGTCGGCGACCCCGTCCGAACTGGAGGTGCTGCGCGCTGCCGGCGTCGTGGGCGTGCGTTTCAACCTCGTCCAGGCAGGCGCGTCCAGCGAGCAAATGCTGGAAGACGTTGCGCGCTTGATTCGCCCCTTCGGCTGGCACATCCAGCTGCACGCGCACCCTGTCGATCTGCTGAACCTCGCCGATCGCCTGACCGCGCTGCCGGTGCCCGTGGTCATCGACCATTTCGCGCGCATCAATGCCGAGCCCGCGATGTCGGACCGCGTGAAGGCCGTCCTTCTGCGCATGATGGGCAGCGGCAATGTGTGGATGAAGATGTCGGCGCCCTACATCGCCTCGCCCGACTCCAAAGCCTATGAAGACCTCGACGGCTTCGTCCGCCACCTTGCGGCTGAGCGCCTCGACCGGCTGGTCTGGGGTACCGATTGGCCGCACGTCACGGAGTCGAGCAAGCCGGATGACGCCGTGCTGATCAATCTGCTCGCACGATGGCTGTCCGAAGACGAGATTCGTTTGGTTCTTGTGGAGAATGCTGCTCGGCTTTATCGCTTCGCGCCGGCTTCGTTCAATGACCGCTGAGCAGCCGACACCGCGGCGCGCAGCGCCAGCAAATAGCTGTCGATGCCAAACCCGCAGATCTGGCCCCTGACAATTTCTGCAAACACCGAGTGGTGGCGGAAGGCTTCGCGTGCGTGGATGTTCGACATGTGCAGTTCGACCACCGGCATCGTCAGGATCGCCAAGGCATCGCGGATGCCGTAGCTGTAGTGCGTCCACGCGCCCGCGTTGATCAGCACGGCATCCACGCCGTCGGTGAAGCCTTGGTGGATGCGCTCGCACATCGCGGCCTCGCTGTTGGTCTGGAAACTCTCGACCTCGGCGCCGAGTTCGCGGCCGAGCGCCTGGAGTTGCGCATCGATTTCGGCCAGCGTGACGGTGCCGTACTGCACCGGATCGCGCTTGCCGAACATGTTGTGGTTGATGCCGTGCAGCATGAGGATCTTCATGGTGTCTCCTCTTCTTCAGACCAGCGGGATGGTCATGCGCTCGATGAGGGCGCGCGTGTCGGGACGCACGCCACGCCACCACGCGAAGGCCTCGGCCGCCTGCTCGACCAGCATGCCGACGCCGTCGGCCAGTTGCGGCACGCCTGCGTTCCGGGCCAGGCGCAGGAACGGCGTGAGGCCTTTGCCGTAGACGAGTTCGTAGGCCAGCTTCGCGCCTTTCAGCACTTCGGCGGGCACCGGCGGCAGCTCTGCCTTCAAGCTCGCGGAGGTCGCATTGACGACGATGTCGAAGCGCTGCCGGGCAAGGTCCTCGTAGCCCGACACCATCACGCGGCCATGCGATGCGAAGCTGTCGGCCAGCGTCCTGGCGGTCGCCAGCGTGCGGTTGGCCACGACCAGTTCCGCCGGCTGCTGTGCCAGGAACGGCAGCAGCGCACCGCGCGCGGCGCCCCCGGCGCCAAGCAACAGCACGCGCGCGCCCTTCATCGCAACGCCGAGGTTGCGCGTGATGTCGTTGACCAGGCCGACCCCGTCGAAGTTGTCCGCGTAGATGCGGTCGCCCTCGAACTTCAGCGCGTTGGTGGCACCGGCCAGCTCGGCCCGCTCGAGCTTGTCGGTCGCGAGCTCGAAGGCCTGCAGCTTGAACGGCGCGGTGATGTTCATGCCGCGGCCGCCGGCGTCGCGAAACGCAAGCACGGCACCGGAAAATCCGTCGAGCGGGCCTTCGATGGCGCTGTAGTCGATGTCCTGGTTGGTCGCCTGCGCGAAGCTGCCGTGGATCATGGGCGACTTGGTGTGCCCGATGGGGTTGCCGATGACGGCGTAGCGGTCGGTCATGAGCTTCGTCTCCTTCACTTGCTGTAGAGCACGCCATCGGCCTGCATGGCGGCGATCTGCGCGTCGCTGAAGCCCAGGCTGGCGGCGACCTCGGCGTTGTGCTCGCCGAGGTCGGGCGCCACCTGCGTCTGCGTGGTGTCGCAGTCCGAGAAGCGGAAGGGCAGGTTGGGCAGGCGGATCTTTCCCAGCGCCGGATGGTCCTGTTCGACCACCATGCCGCGCGCCTGGATCTGCGGGTCGGCCAGCACCTCGTCGATGCGCTGGACCTTGGCGCAGGGCACATCGATGGCGTCGAGCATCTTCAGCACCTCGGCCACGGGGCGAGCCTTCACCCAGGCCCGGACGACCGGCAGGATCTCCAGCCGGTTCGCGTTGCGCCCGGCCGAGGTGTGGTAGCGCGTGGCGTCGCCGAAGCCGGCCGGCCCGGCGGTCTGCGCCACCAGCGCGGCAAAGCGCTTCCAGGCGTCGTCGACCTGCGCCGCAATCACCAGGTCGCCGTCCTGCGCACGGAACACGCCATAGAGCGTGGAGTTGGGCATGTCGTGGCCGGTCTGCACCGGCACTTCCTTGCCGCCCGAAAGGGTGTAGCACTGCACCGCGTACTCGTGCATCGACACCAGCGTGTCGTACAGCGCCATGTCGATGTGCTGGCCGCGGCCCGACTTCACGCGGCCGAGCAGCGCGGCATTGATCGCGGCCACCGCGTGGATGCCGGTGTACATGTCGCCGAGCGAGATGCGCAGCAGCGGCGGCGCCTCGCCGGGATTGCCGACCATCTGCATGATGCCGCTCTTGGCCTCGGCGATCAGGCCGAAGCCGGCGCGGTGCGCATCGGGACCGGTGTGGCCGTAGGCCGAGATCGAGCAATACACAAGGCCGGGATTGCGCGTGGCCAGTTCCTCGTAGCCCAGGCCCAGCTTCTTCAGCGCGCCGGGGCGGTAGTTTTCGACGAACACGTCGGCGCTGTCCACCAGCTTCTGCATCAGCTCATTGCCGCGCGGGTCCTTGGTGTTGACGCACAGCCCCTTCTTGCCCATGTTCTGCTGCAGGAAGTAGCCGCTGTGGTCGCCAATGAACCAGGCGTGCTGGCGGCCGGCGTCGCCGGTGCCGGGCCGCTCGACCTTGATGACTTCGGCACCCAGTGCCCCCAGGCAGCGGCCGACGTACGGGCCGGCCAGGAAGTGGCTGTAGTCGACGACGCGGATGCCGGCCAGCGGCAGGGCTTGCTGCGCGCTCATGAAGGCCTCCGCGGCACCATCACGCGGTGCTCGCCCTTTTGCACCACTTCGTCGCGCTGGTTGATCAGCTCGGACGGCAGCACCAGGATGCCCCAGCCCGGACGGCTCTTCGATTCGCGCTTGGCGCCGACGTGGAACTTCACGCGCACCGTATCGCCCAGCTTGATCGGCCCGACGAAGCTCCATTCCCAGCCGAGCGACATGCCGGGCATGAAGCGCATGTCGCTCTTCGTCTTGAGGCCGTCGGCGACCGACAGGCCGAACAGGCCGTGCGCAACGCGCGTGCCGAATGGCGTGGTGCGCGCATAGGCCTCGTCGGTGTGCACGGGCGTGTGGTCGCCGGTGAGGTCCGCGTAGGCCATCACGCGGGCTTCGGTCACTTCGTAGGGCGGGCTGATGCACTCCTCGCCGACGACGGCGTCGTCCCAATACTTGTCTTCGATGGTGGTCATGGTGTGTCTCTGTGGAATGGGTTGTTCAGGCGCGCGGATTGACGGCCAGGGCCTGTGCGACCGCGCCGGGGCTGGCCTGGATGAATTCGACGGCGAGGCCGTCGGGCAGGCGCAGCCAGTTGCGGCCCTGCGGCATTTCGGTGACGCCGAAGGCGCGCGCGGCGGCGAGCGCGGCTTCGAGGTCTTCGCACATCACGCCGAGGTGGCCGAGGCGGCCCTCGGGGCCTGCAAAGTCAGGCTTGGCCATGAACTGCATGCCGCCCAGCGTCCAGTACTGGATGGGGTCCTCCACCGTGCCCTGCACTTCGCGCATGGTCATGCCGCACACGTCGTGGAAGAACTTGATGTGCCAGTGGATGTCCTTCACCCAGATCGCGACATGCTCGACATAGGCTTTGGGTGCGGCGCTCATTTATTTCGCCTCCATGCGGCGCTCGATGCCCTTGATCGCGGCGACCAGCGTCTGGTTGACCGGCGTCGGCACGTTGTGCTTCTGGCCATTGCGCACCACCGAACCGTTGATGAAGTCGATCTCGGTGATCGACCCCTTCTCCAGGCTCTGCAGCATCGAGGTCTTGAACTCGTACGGCAGGCCTTCGGCGGCCATCAGCCAGGCGTCGCGCGGCTCCTTGATCGACAGGCTCACGCCGCCGGCCTTGGCCACCGCCATGGCCTCGGCGACGGCCGCGATGGCCGTGGCTTCGATCTCCGGCACCGCATAGAGGCTGCCGTAGACCTGCCCCGTGATGGCGCTCAGCGCGCCCGTGGATACGTTGATGAGGAGCTTGTCCCACATCACGCCCATGATGTTGTCGCTGACCTCGCAGGGCAGGTCGGCGCGCTCGAACTCGGCGGCGATCGCGTTGGCGCGTTCGCTGATGGCGCCGTCGAGCTCGCCGATCACCGTGCGCTTGCCTCGCGTGCCGGCAATGATGTGGCCGGGGCCGAGCAGCACGCCGCCGACATAGGTCTTGCCGGCCAGCACATGCTCGCGGCCCACCACCTCGGACAGGATCTCTTCATGGCCCATGCCGTTCTGCAGCGACATGACGGCCGTGCCGGGGCCGACGATGCCCTTGGCGCCCTCGATGGCCGAACGCGTGTGGAAGGACTTGACCAGCACGATCACCAGATCGGCGGGTTCGAGGCCGCTGCTGTCCAGCGTCGCGCGAACCTTGACGACGCGCTCCGTGTCGCCGTCCTTCATGCGAAGGCCATCGCGCCTGATGGCGTCGACGTGCGCCTCGAAAGGGTCGATCAGCGTGACGTCGGACCCTGCGGCGGCGAGCGTTCCGCCAATGGCACACCCCAGTGCACCGGCGCCGAGAAAGTAGATCTTCATGCGTGTCTCCGTTGGAATGTCTGAACGATAGGTTTCGACCAACATTCCGTCCATGACATGGTTGAAATGATCTACATTCCGTTTTGAAATGAACCTCGACGACGACACCGATGACGGCACAGCGCTGCTCAGCGTCAAGCTGCTGCGGCTCTTCGACTTGCTCTACAGCACGAACAGCGTGACGCGCGCCGCCGAGCAGCTCGGCCAGAGCCAGCCGACGGTGAGCAACTGGCTCGGGCGCCTGCGCAGGCAGTTGGGGGATGAGCTGTTCGTGCGCACGGCCGCCGGCATGCAGGCGACGCCGCGTGCGGAGGAACTGATCGTGCCGGCGCGCGAAGCGCTGGCTTCGCTGCGGCGTCTGGCCGCGCCCGCGCAGGCCTTCGATCCATCCAGCGCCACGCGGCGTTTTCGCATCTGCATGACGGACGCCAGCCACATCACGCTGCTGCCCCAGTTGCTGGCGCACGTGCGCGCCGTGGCGCCGGGGGTGAGATTGGAAGCGGCACGCATCGACGAGCAGAGCGCGCAGGCGCTGCAATCCGGGCAGGCGGACCTGGCCATCGGATTGGTGCCCTGGCTGGAGTCAGGCTTCTATCAGCAGGTGCTTTACCCGCAGGATTGGGTGTGCCTGGTCAACGCGCGCCATCCGCGCATCGGTGGCAAGGGCTTCAGCCTGCGCGACTACAAGGCGGAGGCGCACGTCGGCATCGTCGGCGGCACGGGTGTTCAGCTGCTGGAGGCGGCCTTGCTGCGGCAACGCGTGGCACGCCGCATCCTGCTGGAACTTCCGGGCTTCCTGGGCCTGGCCGCCATCGTGTCGACGACGGACCTGATTGCCACCGTGCCGCGCCACATCGGCGAGACGCTGGCGCGCACCGGCGAGCTCAAGGTATTCGATTGCCCGGTGCCGGTCCCGCCCTTCACCGTCAAGCAGCACTGGCATGCGCGCTACCACCAGGACCCGGCCAACCGCTGGCTCCGGGGATTGTGCGAAGACTTGTTTGCGAAGAGGGCTGCCAAGCCGACGCCGAAGCGCAATCGCGTGCCCTGACTCCCTGCCGCGCAGCCATCACCCGGCGGGCAACTCGACCGGAAAGCGCAGCGCCACGGTGGTGCCATCGGGCGTCGGCCGGATGTCCAGCGTGCCGTTCAGCCGGCGCGCGCGCGCTTCCATGTTGCGAAGGCCCATGCCGCCGTGCGCGTCGCGGACGGCGGTGAATCCGCTGCCGTCGTCGGCCACCGAGAGCGAGAGCTGACCGTCGGCCGCCTCGATGCCGATGCGCACCTTCGAGGCGCGGCTGTGCTTGAGCACGTTGGCCAGCGCTTCCTGCAGCAGCCGCAGAAAGTCGAGACCGCGCCGATCGTCGAGGCGGCACTGGTCCAGGCCCTGCAATGCCCAGGTGCATTCGATGCCGGCCGCCTCCAGCACGCGCGTCGTGCGGTGGCGCAATGGCGCGATCCGTTCGGACAGCCGGTCGGTGTCGTCGAGTGACGAGCTTTCGATGATCAGGCGCAGGTCGTCGCGCACTTCCTTGAGGGCCCACAGCGCGGTGTCATGGCCGGCCGCGCTGCGGTTCTCGAGCGAGGCGATGTGGCCGCTGAGCGTCATGCCCAGGCCGTCGTGCAGGTCGCGCACGAGGTTCATGCGTTCGGCCAGGCGCGTGTTCTGCAGTTCGGTGGCGTGCTCGCGGTGCAGCATCGAGGACAGGCGCCGGGTAGCGTCCTCCACGTGGTGGCGCAGTTCGTCGTTGAAATGTTCGACCAGGCGCATGCCGACCACGAAGCGCCAGGTCAGCACGAAGGAGATGCCCACCAGCATCGCGCTGGAGGACCAGGGCGTGTAGTAGAGGTTGGTGGCCAGCACGCCGTGGAACACGAGCACGTCGTGCGTGCCGGCGGCCAGCGGCAGCAGGGTGCACAACGCCAGCGCCTGCACCTCGCGCCTGCGCGGCGAGGCCAGCGCATGGCGGCAGATGATCCAGGCACTGAGCGTGTAGGTGGCCAGCGCCACGACCACCGCGGCGCCGCGCACCGGCGACAGCAGCGCGTGCGCGTGCGGCGCGAGCCACAGGGCGGCCGTGGTCAGGCCGACGGCGCCGCCGATGAGCTGCACCGCGCGGCGCCGCCGCAGGCCGCAGAAGCGCAGGGCGAACATCAGGAAGGCGGCGGTGCCCAGCACCAGGGCGGACATGTTGACGGCCTGGTAGGTGTCGGTGCTGCCGAAGGGCCAGGTGCTCCGCGCGACGTAGTTGTAGCCCACCGGCACCCACAGCAGCGAGAACAGGCTGAACCAGCCGTAGAAGGTCTCGTTGCGCCGCAGCAGCCAGAACAGGCCGTAGAGCACACCCATGGCAAGGGTGATGCCCAGGCTCAGCATGTGCAGCGACTCCCGGATCAGCCGCTCGTGCCGGTAGTGCGCATCGGCCGCAGCCGGGCTGTCCACCAGCACCGGACCGAGGCCGGGCGCATAGGCTGCAAGGCCCGAGACGCGCACCAGCAGCTCGTTGGGCCCGGGGCGCAGCAGCGGCGCGCTCAGGAGCCAGTGGCGCGGATGGTTCCAGCTGCGCGACAGGGGCTCCTCGAGCTGTGGGTCGCGCGCCAGCAGGGCGCCGTTGAGGTAGATGGCGCCGGCCATCGAGAGATAGTCCATTGCGAGGCCCCGCGGCGCGGGCGCGCCGGCCGTGGCGGGCTCGTTCCACCGCAGGCGGTACCACACCACGCCGTCGTGCGCCGGCCAGCGCCCGGCCCAGGCGTCGGGCAGCGTCACCGCGGTCCAGCCCTCGGCCGGCGGCGTGTCGGGGCTCGCCGGGTCGGCACGCGCGGCCTCGATGCGTTCGAAGCCGGGCGCATCGAGCGCGGCGGCCGGCGCCAGGCCCGCAAGCAGGAACAGGAACAGCAGGACCGCCAGCAGTTGCCGCAGTACGCGGCCGCGCCGGATCAGGGCAGCAGGCCACGCCCGCGGGCGCTGTGGACGGCCGCGGCCCGCGAGTGCACCGCAAGCTTGCGATAGATGTTCTTGGCGTGGCATTCGACGGTATTGACCGAGATGTACAGGCTTTGCGCGATCTCGCGGTTGCTCTGCCCCTGCGCCACCAGTTCGAGCACCTCGATCTCGCGTTCGCTGAGCAGGCCCGCGTCCGCTGGGGCGGCTGTCATCCTAACCACCTGCGCGGCCGGCGGCTCGGCCATCAGTTGCAGGATGCGCCGCGCGATCACGGGGTCGATGGGAGCGCCGCCGCGCTGCATGCTGCGCAGCGAGAGCTCCAGCTCCACGTCCTCGCCGTTCTTCAGCAGGTAGCCGGTCGCGCCGCCGCGGATGGCGCGCAGCACGGTCGCGTCGTCGCCGAGGCTGGAGACGATCACCGTCTCGGTCTGCGGCGCATGCGCCTGCATCCACTCCACGAGCTCGATGCCGCTGCCGTCGGGCAGGCCGACGTCTACCAGCGCGAGATCGAAGCGCCGCAGGGCCAGCTGCGCCCGCGCGTGCGCCAGCGAATCGGCCTGCTCGCACAGCGCGTGGCCGTGCACCTGCAAGACGATGCGCTGCAGGCGCCGGCGCACGGGTTCGTCGTCATCGACGATCAGGACGTTCAACAGCAAGCGTTCTTCCTTCATCGGGCCATGCCGGCGGCAGGGTGGGCCTGGATTCTCTCAACAACTTTCATTTCATTGGCCGGAGAAACGCATCGGCACCGTCTTGGTCGTGCCGTCGGCCTGCGGCACGCTGACGTTGACCTTGAGTTCGCCCTTGAAGCCGGCCGGCGGCTTGCCCTGGAAGGTGCCGGTCTTCGGGTCGAACTTCAGCCATGCCGGCAGCGGCTTGCCGTCGCTGGTCAGGGCCTGGGCCGTCTTGCCGGGCGGCATCGCGGCGGGCAGCGGGACGCTGGCCGTGATCTGCTGCGCGCCGGGCGTCGACTTGCCCTGGTTGACGACGATGCCGCCCGCGCCGCCGCTGATCGCGGTGTTCTGCACGGTGGTGTTCTTCTGCTTGTCCACATAGACGTTGGCCATGCCGCCGCCCTTCTGCTGTTCGTAGGGAGAGGCCGGGGGCTTGGCGGCGGGTGCGGCCGGTGTGCCTGCCGCAGCTGCTGCCGTGGGCGTCGGCGGCGGTGGCACGGCCGGTGGATTGCTGCTGCCGGGCGTCGCGGGGGGAGGCGTCGTCGGTGGCTGGCTGGGAGCCGGCGGGGCTGTGGTTGGAGCGGGGGCAGGTGCGGGTGCGGGTGCCGGTGCAGCCGGAGGGTTCGTCTTCGCACCCGTCTTGCCGGAGGGCGTCATGCTCGATCCGGAGGCGGAGGCCGAGAAGCCCACCAACTGCGAGCTGCTGGTGCTGACGGCCGCCTTGGTCTCGAAGCTGCCGCCGGTGTCGACCGCCACGCCGTTGGCCGCCGCCACCTGGGTGCCTTCGAGCGAGGTGTTGCCGCCCGAGGACAGGCTGATCTTTCCGCCGCTCGAAATGCTGCCGGCGGTGGCGATGTTGCTGTCGGACTTGGACGAGCCGACGCCGAGCGACGCCTGCCCGCTGCGGTGGTTGACGGCCGTGCCCTTGTCGGAGGGCAGGCTGCCGATGAAGGTGCTGCCCGTGACCTTCTCCTTGTTGCCGCCGCCGCCCGCCGCCGAGACGTCGACGCTGAGCGACTCGCTGGTGGCAATGGTGCGCGCCGCGTTCATCGCCAGGTTGCCGCCGGCCGCCACCGTCACGTCGCCGGCCGTGCTGGCGATGGCCGTGCCGGTGAAGCTCGCGTCGCCGCCGCTGCGCAGCGTCAGCGGCCCGCTGCCGCTCGAAATGCTGCCGGCCACGTCCTGGTCGAGGCTGCTGCGCGACTTGCCGACGCTCACGTCCACGCTGCCGCTGCCGCCCTTCTTGGTCGCGGTGACGCCGGCTGCCACGCCGACCTGCTCGCTGCTGGAAGAGGCCGTGTTCTTGGCCGCCGCAAAGTCGAGCTTGCCGCCCGCATCCACGGTGGCTGCGCCGCCCGCGGCGATGTGGGTGCCTTCCAGGCGCGTGTCGCCCTGCGTCCTGATGGTGAGGTTGCCCCCGCTCGCGATGCCGCCGGCCACCGCGGTGCTGGTGCTCTCCTTGCTCTTCTCGCCCTGGTAGCTGACCTCGGCGCTGCCGCCCTTGTTGACGATGTCGGCCTTGACCGAGCCGCCCGCGCTCGTCGTGCTGGAACTGCTGCTGCTCGTGTCCTGCGCAGCCCTGTAGTCGAGCGATCCGGCTTCCAGCGTGACGTTCTTCTTCGCTTCGATCTGCGTGCCCTCGAGCGTGGTCTGGCCGCTCGAGCTGCTGCTCACGCTGCCGCCCATCCGGATGGTGGACACGACGGCCGTGCTGCTGCTGGATTGCGCGGTCTCCTTGCCGTACTCGTAGCTCGCCTTCACGCCGCCGCCGACGCCGACGTTCATCGACTGCTTGCTGGCGCCCGGCCCGACCTGGCCCTCCCCCGAAACGCTGGCCGATGCCTCGCCGTAGGCGCCCACCTTGGCGGTGTGGCTCGTGCTCTCCGAGGAGGCGTAGGTGGTGTTGGCCGCTGCCAGGCTGGTGATGGTTTTGGCCGACTGCTCGAGGTTGCCGCCGCCCTCGATGCGCGTGCCCACGTCGGTGATGCTGTTGGCCGCCTTGCGCGTGATGTTGTTGCCGGCCGAGAGGCCGGAGGTCACGGCCGTCGTCGATCCTTCGACGGAGCTCGCCCTGGTGTTCGATCCGTACAGGCCCACTTCGCCCGTGGCCGAGGCGTTGGCCTGGGCGCCCGCCTTGGCGCCGATGCCCACGCCGGCTTCGGCACTCGCGCCGGCCTGCGCTTTGCCGGATGCATAGAGGCCCGCGGTGGTGCTGCTGCTGGTGTTCGACACCTGGTGCTCGTCGTGCACCGCCTTGAAGCTCATGTCGGTCGCCGCAAGGCTCATGTCCTTGCCCGCGCTCATGGTCGAACCTTCGAGCGTCAGGTTGTCGCGCGCCGTGACGTCGAGGTTTCCCTTGGCGTTGATGGCCGAGCCCTGGTGCGTCGTGTCGAGCGTGCGGGTTGTGCTCTTCGTCTGCTGGAAGACGTCGAGGTGGTTCTCGCTCGTGGCCGAGGCACCGGCATTGGCGTCGGCGCCCGCGTTCGGGTTGCCCTTGCCGCCTGCGGCCGAGGCGCTGACGCCCGCGCCCGATTGGGCCTTGTTGTCGGTGCTGGCCATCAGCCCGACCTTGGTGGTGGCCGTGCTGGTGGTGGAGGTCTTCTTGTCCTCCGCGGCGAGCAGGTTCACGTTCTGTGCGTTCACCGCCGCGTTGCCGCCGGCATTGACGGTCGAGCCCTGCAGCGTGAGGTCCTTCGAGGCATCCACCGCGAGGTTGCCGCCGAAGTTCAGGTTCGAGCCGACATGGCGCAGGTCGGTGGTGTCGGTGGTCGTGGTGGTGGTCGAGCTGAAGGCCAGGCCCGCGGCACCCTTGCCGGCCGCGCCGGCCGACGCTTCGGCCGAGGCATTGGCGAGCCCGCGCCCCGAGCCGGCCTTGGACGCCGCCGCGGCACTGGCCGAACCCTTGCCGGAGGCGCCGACCTGCATCACGCCCGTGTTCCTGGTCGTGGTGTGGGTCTCGTCGTAGTTGCGGCCCGCCAGCACGTTGACGTTGGTGGCGCTGATCCTGCCGTCGCCCTTGACGTCGACGTTCGAGCCCTGGACGGTGATGTCGTTCTTCGCGGCGAGGCTGGCGTTGCCGCCCACTTCGAGGCCGCTGCCCACGTTGCGCACCGACAGCGAATCGCTGGTCGTCTTCGTGGTGCCGTACAGCGAGTTGTTCATGCCGAGGCCGCTCGCCTTGGTCTCGGTGTGCGTCGTCGTCGTGTTCTCTCGCGCGACGATGTTGAGGTTGTTGCCGGCCTGCAGATCGGCGTTGCCGCCGGCCTTGGCGTCGGTGCCGGCCAGCGTGATGTCGTTGCCGGCCTGCACCGCCAGGTTGCCGCCGACCGTGAGGCCGGACTTCACCTGGGTGACGCTGGTCGTGGTGCTGTCCTTGGTGCCGCTGCCGTTCTTGACCTGGATGTTCGAGAAGGTGCTGCTCGTCTCCTTCTTCTCGATGGTGTCGAAGCTCACGTTGCCGCCGACCTTGAGGCTGGCATCGGTGCCGGCGTTCAGGGTGGCGCCGAGGTTCGTGATGTCCTTCTTCGCGTCCAGGGAGAGGGTGCCGGTCGACTCGATGCCCGCGGTCTTGCCGACCACCGTGTTGTGGAAGTGCTCGCCGCCGCCGCCTTCGCTGGCCGTCTTGTTGACGATGCTGCCCTGCGTCGAGCTGAGGCTGACGTCGCCGCCCTTGATCAGGCCCGACAGGTTGGTGATGTCGCCGGCCGATGCGATCACCAGCGAGCGGCCGCCCACGATGGTGCCGCCGGTGTTGGTCAGCGAGGTGAGGCTGAGGTCGGCGTCCTGGGCCGAGATGACGGCGCCGCTGGCAATCTTGTTCTTGGTGCCCTGCGCGAGGTAGACCACCGGCGCGAGCACCGTCTTGCCGCCGATCTCGGTCTGCACCATCCACACGATGTCCTGCTTGAGCGAGGCCTGCTGCTCGGGCGTGAGCGCCTTGCCGTAGACCAGCCCCAGCGAGCCGCTTTGCGTGGCGGCGCTCTCCATCAGCCCCTTCATCTGCGTGTCGGCGCCCTGGTAGCTCGCGAGCACCGCGCTGCCCGTCTGCTTGATGAGCTGCTGCTTGACCAGCCAGGCTTCGTAGCTGGCATCGCCCAGGCGCATGGTCAGCTTGTCGGCGTCGTACCCCAGCAGCCGGGTCAGGTAGTCCGACCCGACCGAGGCGGTGCCCGTCAGGTAGAGCGGATTGCTCTCCACCAGGTATCTCGCGTCTGGCGATCGCGCGGTCACGAAGTAGCCGTTCGGGTTGCCCGGCAGCGCAATGTTGATGCCGCCGAAGGATGTCCCCCTCACGCCGTTGGCGGCGTTGGCATCCAGGAAGGACATGGCCGGCAGCGGCCGCGTGCCGGTGCTGCCGCCGAAAGACGCGGCGTCGACGGCAGCGACGGCCACGCTGGGGCCGCGGCCGACGGCGCTGCCGGGCAACGCGCCCTGGCCGACCGTGCGCGGCGCGTCCGTCGATGCGGGCGCAGCGGCTTCGCGCACGCCGTCGAGATTCTGGTCGCTGCCCACGTCCTGCGCCGTGGAGCCGTTGTTGACGAGGCTGAAGCCGGAGCCGCGCAGGCTCGCGGTGTAGAGGCCGGCCCGCAGCACGTTGTTGGCGCTGGACGACTGCGGGCTGTCTTCGTAGCCGCTGGTGTAGCAGACGGCATCCCACGTGCCGTTGCGGTCGCACAGGCGGTCTTCGTAATCGATCTTGGGACCCAGCGCCACGTACTTTGTCGTCAGCGAATAGCGAACGATATGCGTGGTGGTGGTGAGCGCCAGGTTGTCGTTGGTGAACTTCGCGCCGGTGAGCTGGAAGCCGTGGCCCGCATCGTCTGCGATGCCGAGGCCTGCATGCAGGGCACCGTTCGCCTGCGCGGGGTCATGGGAGAAGCCCTGCAGGTTCATCGAGGCGCCGGCGTAGATGGTGCCGCCGATGTTGCTGCCTTCATGGAACGCCAGCTGCATGTTGCGGCCGGCCGTGATCTGCGGCATGACCTCCGGCAGTGGCTGCGAATAGGACTGCGTGGTGGTGTAGCTGTACTGGTACAGCGTGGCCTCGTCCTTGTTGCCGCCATCCGCAGCCCCGTCGTGGTAGTCGTCGCGCGAGGCGACCTCGGTGTGGGCGCTGTCAGGCCCCCGCGTGGTGATGCGCTCGAGTCCCGGGACCTCGTTCTTCAGGGTGGCCGCCACGATCGCGATGTCGTTGGCGGCGTTGATGATGCGGCCGTTGAGCAGGGTGTTCGCGCGCAGCGAGAGGCTGTCGTCGCTGTGGATGTCGCCCGTGTTGGCGAGCGTGCCGTTGGCCTGGGCGGTGAGCATGCGGCCCGCGTACAGCAGGCCTGCGTTGTTCAGGTTGCCTGCCTGTGCATCGGGCGTGGCGGCCGCGAGGTCGAGCGTGCCGCCGTTGGCGTGCACCTTCAGGTCGTTGAGCGCCGAGATGGCGCCGGTCGCGCCGACCGCGATCGAAGGCGCCTGCACCTCGAGGTCGTGGGCCGAGAACAGCAGGCCGTCGTTGGTGAAGGCATTCGAGACGTGGATCGTGCCCTTGCCCTGGCGGCTCGCGTCCACCGCGGCGAGGATGCGGCCGGTCTTGGCGCTCGCGCCGGTTCCCTGGACCGCCAGCGACAGCGCGGAGGCGTCGAGGTCGAGCGTGTACTGCGACACCATCGCGGCCTGTGCGCCGATGCTGACCTTGCCGATGTTCACGGCAATCGAATCGCCGAGCGCGTTGCCGTTGAGCACCAGGGTGGAGTTCGCATCGCCTTGCACGCGCAGCAGGCCGCCGCCTTGCAGCGAGCCGTTGACGGTGGCCGTGAAGCTGTTGGCGCCAAGGGCCTGCAGCGTCAGCGCGCCGTTGGCCACGATGTCGCCGTGGCCCGCCGTGCCGTCCACCTGGGTCGCGAGCCCGCCGCTGCCGATGCCGAGTGTGAGCGCGCCCAGCGACTGCAGCATGCCGGCATTGGCGATGCTCTGGCCGGACAGCGTGCCGCCGCCGGTGCCCGTGCTGGCGAGTGTGATGGTCGCGCCGGCCTGGTTGTCCACGCTGCCCGTGGCCGCGACGCTGGAGTCCGCGCTGCCGCCGCCCTGGATCGTGCCGGCGTTCGAGATCTCGGCGACCGAGATCGCCAGCCTGTCGCCCAGCATCAGGCCCGCATTGGCCAGCTTGCTGCCGGTGCCCGAGATGCCGAGCGTGCTGCCGGCCTGCATCGTGCCGGCGTTGTCCAGGCCATCGGCCGCGCCGACGTTGGCCTGCAAGCGGCCGCCGGCGCGCAGCAATGCCCCCGACTGGTTGTCGAGGCGGTTCGCGTTGAGGGTCGCATCCTCCCGCGCCTGCAGCGTGCCGTGGTTGGCCAGCAGGCCCGCCACGTTCACCTGGCTCGGCGCTGCGCCGCTTTGCGTGGACAGCAGCCAGGTGCCGGCGTTGTCGAGCGAGCCTGCGTCGACCCGGCTGCCGCCCGCGGCCTGGATCCATCCGGTGGCCTGGTTCCGGGCCGTGCCGGCGGCGAGCGCGAGGCTGCCGTCCGAGAGCAGCTTGCCGCTGTTGTCGAGCACCTCGGTGGCGCCGCCGCTGCGGTCGGCGATGTCCAGCGAGGTGCCGGCATGGATCGTTCCGCTGTTGGCGATGGTGCCGTCCGCGCGCACGACGGCGCTGCCGCTGGTGGCATCCACGACGCCCGCGTTGTCCAGCCCTTGCGCCGAGCTCAGCGCGACGTTTGCACCGGCCAGCGTGCCGCCCGCGGCATTGCCGAATGCGCCGCCGCTCGCGAGCGAGAGCGTCTGGCCCGCCTGCATCACGGCGCCGTTGGCATTCTGGATACCGCCCGACGTGGTGGCGCCGAGGTTCCCCGCGGCGGCGATGGCATGGCGGTTGTCGATGGCGCCGGCCGTGATCGCGGCATCGCCGGCGGACTGCATCACGCCGCTGTTGAGCAGGGTGCCGCCGATCTCCATGCGATCCGCCGCGCCGGCCTGTTGCGACAGCAGCCAGGTCCCGCTGTTGTCGAGCGCACCGGCACGGACGACCGAGCCGGTGGCTGCCTGGATCCAGCCGCCGGCCTGGTTGCTCAGCACGGCGGCGTTCAGGTCCATCGCGCGGGCGGCGAGCAGGTCGCCGCTGTTGGTCAGGACCTGCACGGCCGCGCCGTCGCGCCCGGCGACGGCGATGTCCTGGGCGGCGCGCACGCTGCCGGTGTTGGAGAGCGTGCCTGCCACGCGCAGGGTGGCGGTGCCGGTCACCGCGATCAGCTTGCCGCTGTTGTGCAGGCTCGCGGCGTCGATCGTGTTGGCGTCGCCGGCCTGCATCCAGCCGCTGTTGTCGATCGCGGCGGCACGCGCCGTGATCGACCGGCCCGCCAGCAGGGTGCCGCGGTTGTCGATCGCCTGGGTCGCGCCGCCCGCGGCGTCGGCGATGTCGAGGTTCTGGCCCGCGTTGATCTGGCCGCTGTTGGCGATGACGCCGTTCGCACGCAGCGTGACGCTGCCCTGGTCGGCCGTGAGGGTGCCGGCATTGGCGATGCCCTGCGCCGCATCGATGGCGAGCTGCCCGCCGGTGCTTTGCACGCCCTGGCCGTCGCCGCTCGCGGTCGACACTGTTCCGGCCGCAGCCAGGTGCAGGTCGCCTCCCGCCCGCACGGCCGCGGCGCCGAGGGCCAGGTCGCCCGCGGTGGCGCGGGCTTCCAGGGCGCGCGCCGATTGCAATCGCGACCCTTGCCCCGCGTCGATGCGCCTCGCGCCCGCCTCGAGGTCGTTGCCGGCAATGAGCGAGGCGCGGTCGAGCGCCAGGCCGCCCTGCGCCGCGGCCACCCGGGCGTCGCGGGCGGCGGTCAGCGTGGCATCGACCAGCGCGATGGCCGCGGCATCGGTGCTGCTGCTCGCCACCAGCACGTCGCGCTGCGCCGACAGGCGGTTGCGCAATTCGATGCGGCCGGCCGCCGAGAGCGTGAAGTCCTCGGCGCTGGCCGCCGCATCGCCCAGCATGCGCACGCCCACGCCCGCTTCGGTGGCCATCAGGCGGATGCGGTTGGCGTACATGCCGCCCAGCGCCGAGCTGTCGATGGCGTAGGCCGGCGCACTGCCGAGCGCATCGGCGCTGCCGGTGATGGCGCGCGTGCCGTAGTCCCACCGGTTCGGGCCGGCGAAGATGCCCAGGTCCTTCGCGTTGACGCTGGCTTCCAGCCGCACCGAGCGCGTCACCAGGTCCAGCACCTGCTGCGCCGTGGCGTTCAGGCCGTTGCCCGTGACCAGGATGTCGCCCTGGTTGACATTGAAGCCGCCGAGCGCACCGTTCGCCGTGAAGAAGGGCACGCCGGTCGAGAGCGTCACCCGGTCGGTGTTGATGAAGCCGCAGCCCGAGCAGGTGATGCCGTAGGGATTGGCCAGCACCACGTCGGCCTTGTTGCCCAGCACTTCGGTAAAGCCGGCCAGCGTGCTGCGGTTGTTGCTCACCACCTCGTTGAGGATCACGTTCGCCGGCGCAACCATGTTGAAGTTCGCCAGCACCTGGCCGGCGAGCTGCGACTGGTAGTTGATCTGCTGCGTGCTGGTCGTGTTGTTCAGCACCAGGCCGTTCGCGTTCACGTTGAACTGCTGGTAGCGGTTGTGCGACAGCCCCGCCGCGTTGGCGGCGTTGATGTTGACCACCGTCGTGCCGTTGGGCGAGACGTAGGCGCTGGCCCGCCCGCCGGGGGCGAGCACGGCGGAAGGCACCTGGGCCTGCGCGGCCGACAGCGCGGCCCCGAGCACGGCCGCGGCGGCCAGGCGCGAGCGCCTGCTGCCCTTGCCGCGTCCGCGTGCGGTTTCGGCAACGGCGACCCAACTGCCGAAGGCGGCGTTCCAGACGACGCGATAGATGTGGTTCATGGGAGGCCTTTCAGCGCAGGTTCAGAGCGAATAGGACAGGCGCACCCCGACGCGCGTCGATTCGCGCGTCATGGAGGCGGGCAGGTGGAGCGCACGTGAGGCGAAGACGTCCAGGCTGAGCCGGCGCCACAGCAGCGAGGCGCCGAGCGTGGCGCCCGACATCGAGCCCGAGGGCACGCCGTCCGCGCGGTTGCTCACGCGGCCGAAGTCGTAGCCGAGGTAGACGCGGCCCGACAGTGCTTCGCCGCCCGCCACGGTCTGCCAGGGCAGGGCGATCTCGTTGCGCCAGTAGTAGCCGCTGTCGCCGCTCAGCGTGTTGAGCAGCGAGCCGCGCACCGAGGCGATGCCGCCCACCAGGATCTGCTGCGAGCCGTAGAGCGTGTCGCGGCTGTGCTGCCCGCTGAACTGGCTCGACCACAGGAGCGGCTGGCCGCCGGCGTCGAAGCGGCGGCTGTAGCCCAGGTCGAGCGTGAACTTGCTGAACTGCGCATGCGGCAGCTTGTCGGAGAGCCCTGCCGGGTCTTCCAGCGCGCCCAGGATCGCCAGGCCCCGCACAAAGCCGAGGCGGGCGTTCAGCACGCCGCCGCCCAGCTGGGTGAAGGCTGCGGTGCCGAGGTCGAGCGTGCTCAGCTTGCGGCTGCTCACCGAGAGGAACTCGCCGCCCAGGAAGTTGCGGCTGTCCTGCACCGAGAGCCTGGCCGACATCGATATGCGGCTGGCCTGGTCGCGGTACACCACGTGGTCGACGCCGAGGCTCTGCGTGGCGGTGCGTCCCTCGGACGCCAGCTTCCTGCCGCTCGGGAGCACCAGCGTGTTGGTGTAGTCGCTTTCGCTCGCGTCCAGGCTGAAGCTGCTGTAGCCGAAGGGCACCGAGGCGCGCAGCGCCGTCATGCCGGCGTTGTGCTCGCGGTCGTGCGGCACCGATTGGCGGCGCGTGATCGCGATCAGCTCGTTCAGGCCCAGCAGGCCGTCCAGGCTCAGGGTGGCCGAGGCGCTCCTCTCGCCCGTGGCCGGCGTGCCTGTGTTGTCGTAGGTCGTGAACAGGTGCACCGGCAGGCGCGCCTTGTTGCGCACCACCACCACGCTGCGGCCGGGCTGGCTGCCGGGCTGGACATCGAGCGTGGCCTCGTTCGAGGACAGGCTGTTGATCTGGTCGATGCCCTGCTCCAGGTCGCGCAGGTTCAGCAGGTCGCCGGGGCGTGCCGGGAAGGCGCCGGCAATCGACACCGCGCTGGCGCTGCGGCCCGTCTGCTGCAGCTCGAAGCGCTCGATGCTGCCTTCCACCGCCGCGATGTCGAGCACGCCGCTGCGCAGGTCCTGTGCAGGCAGGTAGGCGCGCGTCGTGATGAAGCCGCGGTCGATGTAGCTCTTGGTGAGCGCCGCCAGAACGGCCTCGAGCTCGGCCGTGCCGAGGCAGCGGCCCGCATGGTCGCGCGTGATGGCGGTGCGAACGTCCTCGGGCAGGCGGCTCGCGCCGCCGATGCGGATCTCGCGGATCTCTCGGCACGGGGCGCCGAGGTCCGGCACCGACACCTTCGGCTCGATCGTCCTCAGGTCGGAGCCGCCCGGCGGCGGGCGCTGCGGCAGGGCGCGCTCCTGTTCCTGGCGCAGCAACTCCTGCTGCTGGCGCTCGATGAGCTGGTTCTGGCGGTCCAGGGCGCCCGGGGTGATTTGCGCCTGCGCCTGCGCCGCGGCCGCCAGCAAGACAAATGTCAGAAGATGTATTTTCTGTGTCTGCCGCGAGGGGCGGCGCCGGCGCTGGGCGAGAGGCATGGTTCGGGTCCGATTCGAGGCCGGCACCGAGTGCGGGATGCAGGCCCTGCGAGGGGCCTCGGGGCAGCTTCGTTAGGACGCGGACTGTTACATGTGGCCGCAATTCTGGGAATCACGGAAACCGGTGATTGGTGCGCGATGCCTGCGCGCAAAGGCAATGGATCGTCCCGGTCGAGCACTGCTGCGCTCGAAGCGACACCCATGGCGAGCCCGCCTACCCCTTGCCCGCCTTGCGCCGCGCGGACACTGAACGCACAGGCGCCTCATCCACGATGAGCTGCGAGGCCTCCACGTCCTTCCACAGCTGGTCGCGCCGCGCCAGCACCTGCGGCACGGCCTCGTGCCGCAGCTGCGCCACCGCCGACACCAGCGCATTGCAGACGAAGAACGCCGCCGTGTAGGAATCGAACGGCGATGCGTTCGATGTGCGCACCTGCACCCGGTGATGCGCCAGTGCGGCCAGCGGCGCGGCGGGGCTGTCGGTGATGGCCAGCACCTGCGCGCCGGCTTCGCGAAAGCGCTGCGCCACCTTCACCGGCCCGCTGGCGTAGCGGCGGATGCTGAAGGCCAGCAGGGCGTCTTCGGGCTGGATCCACAGCAGCTGGTCGGTGGCGGCCACCGCGCCCGCGCCCAGCTCATGCACGCCGGGGCGGCACATGTTGAGGTGCAGGGCCAGCCAAGCGGCCACGGGCGCGCTGTTGATCTGCGCCAGCACGAAGAGGCGCCCCTTGCCCTTGGCAATGCGCGTGGCCATGGCCTCGAATGCCGCCATGTCCAGGCCGTCGCGCGTGGCGTTGATGTTGTGCTGGTCGTGCAGCAGGGCGTCGTCCACGCACTGCTGCAGGCTGCGCTGGGTGCCGATGGTCACGGGGGCGCGCTGGCCGGCGGTCTGCAGCAGCGCGGTGACTTCCGCGCGCGCTTCGCGCTGCGCCTCGGCATAGCTCGCATAGCCCAGCTTGGCGAACAGCCGCACCACGGTGGATGCGCTGGTGCCGTTGTGCGCGGCCAGGGCGGTGGCGGATTCGAGCAGCGCGTGCGGATAGTCGCGCCCCAGGGCCTCGGCCAGGGCGCGTTCGCTGGCCGTGAGCTCGCCGCCCTGGCGGGCCAGGCGCTCGGTGAGCAGGCCGGCCGATCCTTGCAATGATGATTTCATTGATGTCTCATTTATGAAAAAAGCATTGCAAACACAAGCAACGCGTGCAACACTGCGGCCCAAATTTCACCCCGGTGCCGCGGGGTTCATCGAAGGACGAAGATGCAGGATACCCTTGAAGAGAGCCGCTCGCAGGTGCGGGCCCGCATCCTGGACTGGCTGGCCGGCCAGGGGCAGGCCATGCAAGACCTGTTGCAGAAAGTGGTCGACATCGACAGCGGCAGCCGCAACGAAGCGGGCGTGACGGCCGTGGCCACGGCCCTGCGCGAGCGGCTGGAGGCTGCCGGCGTGGCCGTGCAGTTCGAGCCGGTGCCCGGCTATGGCGTGCTGCTGCATGCCCAGGTGCCCGGGCCCGCCGAGGGCGCGCCCATCCTGCTCATGGGGCACATGGACACCGTGTACCCGGCGGGCACCGCGGCGCGCCGGCCCTTCCGCGTGGAAGACGGGCGCGCCTACGGCCCCGGCGTGGCCGACATGAAGTCGGGCCTGGTGATGAACGTGTTCGTGGCCGAGGCCTTCGCACGCTGCGGCGGGCTCCAGGCGCCGCTGCAGCTGTTCTTCTCGTGCGACGAGGAAATCGGCTCGGCCGCCACGCGCGACCGCATCATGGCCAGGGCGCGCGGCGCGCGGGCGGTGCTCAATGCCGAACCGGGCCGCGTCAGCGGCAATCTCGTGACCAGCCGCAAGGGCTCGATGGTGGTGGAGTTCGAGGTCGAGGGCGTCGCCGCCCATGCGGGCATCAACCACGCGGCGGGCGCCAGTGCCATCGAGGCGCTGGCCCGCAAGATCCTCGCGCTGCATGCGCTGACCGACCCGGCCACGGGCGTCACGGCCAACGTGGGCGTGGTGCACGGCGGCATCGTGCCCAACATGGTGGCGCCGCATGCCAAGGCCGAGCTGGACATGCGCTTCACGTCGGAAACCGATCCGGACGAACTGCTCGCGAAGGTGCGCGCGATCGTCGAGGAAGAGTCGGTGTCGCGCACCAAGGGGCGCATCACGGAAACGCGCCGCACCATGCCCATGAAGCCCACGCCCGACGAGCTGCTGGCGCTCTACCAGCGCGGCGCCAGGGCGCTGGGCTTCGAGGTGCAGGGCGAGTTCACGGGCGGCGCGGCCGACAGCGGCCTGACCGCCTCGGTGGGCGCGCCCACGCTGTGCGGCACCGGCCCCGTAGGCGGGCATGCGCACACCGAGCGCGAGTACTGCGAGCTCGCCACCTTCGTGCCGCGCGCCCAGGCCGTGGCGCTGGCCATCCTGGACCACCCCTGATTTTCGAGAACCGACTCATGCATTCCACACAACCCACCCGCCGCCACATCCTCAACGCCGGCCTGGGCCTTGGCCTTGCGGGCCTCGCCCCGCTGGCGGCGCGCGCCGACGACAAGTACCCCTCGCGCCCCATCACGCTCGTGGTGCCGTTTCCTCCAGGCGGGTCGGTGGACATCATGGCGCGCCAGTATTCGGAGCCGCTGTCGAGCGCGCTGGGCGTGCCCATCGTGGTGGAGAACCGCGCCGGCGCGGGCGGCTCGGTGGCGTCGCAGATGGTGGCGCGCGCCAAGCCCGACGGCTACACGCTGGTGGTGTCGTCGCAGAGCAGCCACCTGGCCAACCCGCTCACGCAGCCCAAGGTGGGCTACGACCCGATCAAGGATTTCGAGAACATCGCCATCCTGGGCCGCCAGCCCAATGCGCTGGTGGTGCATTCGAGCCTGCCCATCAAGAGCTTCAAGGAGTTCATCGACTACGCGAAGAAGAACCCCGGCAAGCTCAACTACGGCAGCGGCGGCGTGGGCAGCATGGGCCAGCTCAACGTGGAGATGCTCAAGGCCGCCACGGGCGTGTTCACCACCCACATCCCCTACCGCGGCGGCTCGCCGCTGATCACGGCGGTGCTGTCCAACGAGGTGCAGTTCATCCTCGACAACCTGGTCATCATGCTGCCCCACGTGCAGGCCGGCAAGGTGCGCGCGCTGGCGGTGGCGGCCGACCAGCGCCTGCCGCAGCTGCCCGACGTGCCCACCATGGCCGAAGTGGGCTACCCGCAGCTCAACCTCACCTCGTGGACCGGGCTGGCCGCACCGGGCGGCACGCCGGACGCCATCGTGCAGACGCTGTACAAGGCCGTGCGCCAGGTGGCCGCGTCGCCGGCCATGCAGGCCAGCCTGAAGGACCGCGGCGTGATCGCGCCCGAGGAAATGACGCCCGCCGCCTTCGAGAAGATGATGTCCGAGCGCCTCGTGAAGTTTGGCGAGGTGGTGCGCAAGGCGGGGATCACGGCCGAGTAGCGAGCCGCCGCTGTTGATGCCGCTGCGGGTTCGCGGCGGCAGTCAGCGCGATGATGCCGGGGCCGTCAATTCCATCGACGAGCGCAGTTTGCCCTGGATGTACTCACCCGCAATCACCGGCTCGAAGCGGGCCGGATGGGCCGCATCGCAACAGGAGGGCAGGCATTCGACGCTCGTGCTTTCCTCCGGGCCGGTGAATGCCACCATCGACAGCCGTTGCGTGGAGCCGGTCAGGTCGCGCGGCGGGTTGCTGACGCGGTGCAGCGTCGACCGCCACCGGCTGTTGGTCCAGCGCTGCATGAGGTCGCCGACATTGATCACGAAGCTGTCCGCAATCACCGGCACGTCGTGCCAGCGGCCCTGAAGATCGCAGACCTCCAGCCCGCCCGGCGCGTTGTCCTGGCGCAGGATGGTGAGGCCGCCGTAGTCGTGGTGCGCGCCGTAACGCAGCTGGCCCGGCCGCGGCTCGATCGGCTGGTCCGGATAGTTGACGAAGCGAAGCGTGAGCGCGGGTTCGCTAAAGCAGGCATCGAACCAGTCTTCGGGCAGGTCGAGCGCCAGCGCCGACATGCGCATGAGCCGGCCGCACAGGCCATGGATGGCGTCGAACCAGGCGTTGATGTTCTGCTCGAACCCAGGCGGCTCGCTGGGCCAGAGGTTGCGCTGGCCCCGGCCATCGCGTTCGCGCTGCAGCGAGGCGAAGACGAGTGCCTCGCAAAGGTCCGGCGGCGTCTCGCCATCCAGGGTTGCCGCCACGCTTTCGATGCCCATCGGCAGGTAGCCGCGGCCCTTGACCTTCTCGGGCGGCATCAGTTGCGACTTGTGGTCGAGCGGCAAGGCGAAGAAGGCCTTGGCCTGCGCGTAGACCTGGTCCGCCAGGCGCGCGGAGACGCCATGGTTGACGATGGCCGCGAAGCCGGTCTCCTCGAAGGCCCTGCCAAACTGCCGGGCGGTGTCGCGCCGCGCGGCGGCATCCCCGCGCATGAACGGCGCCATGTCGATCAGCGGCACCGACGCGGTGCCGTGGCTGGCTTGCTGCGTCATTGCCAGGCCGCCTTGGCGTTGCTGAACCGAAGCGTGTAGGCGGCCTTGTAGTCCAGCGTCGCAGGGTAGATGCCGGCCGCCGACATGGTGTCGAAGAAGCGCTTCCAGCGTGCATCCGACATGGCGCCGGCACCGGACTGCAGCGCATCGCCATGCTTCACCATGGCCAGCTCCTTCATCTGCTTCATCTTGAAGTGGAAGAGCGCGATGTCGTGCTTCGGGTCCGCGGCGACCACGGCGTTCAGGGCGGGTGCGTAGTCGCCATCGATGCATTGCTGCCACCCGGCCCGGGTTGCCTCGACGAATGCGGCAACCGCCTTCTCGTTCGCGGCAATGTAGCGGTCCATCGCGAAGATCGTCGATGCGTAGTTCTCGTAGCCGTAGTCGGCCAGCAAAATCGAGACCGGCGGCTTCGGCAGCGCCTTGCCGAGCAGTTGGGCGTCTTCCGTGATGTAGCCCTGCTGGACCGCCTTGGCATCCGCCAGGAACGGCGCCGGGGAATACGCGTAGGGGCGCAGCTGGCTGTCGCTGAAGCCGTGCTTCTGCTTCAGGAAAGCCCAGAACTCCGCCTGCGAGAACTTGGCGACCATGATCGGCCGGCCCTTCAGGTCGGCCAGCGTCTTCACGCCCTGGTCGGCGTGCGCGACCAGCGTCTGCGGGTCCTTCTGCAGGAAGGCGGCGATGGTGCGCGCGGGAATGCCGCGCGCCGCCATGTTGAGCGTGGTGAAGCTCGAACCCATGCCAAGGTCCAGCTCGCCCGCGGCCACCAGCAGCGGCACGTTCCGGTCGGGGCTGCCGCCGATCAGTTCCACTTCCAGCCCGGCCTTCTTGTACAGCCCGGCGGCTTGCGCCTGGAACCAGCCGCAATGCTCGGCCTGCGGATACCAGTTCAAGCCGAACCGGAGCTTGTCGGCGCCGTGCGCGGGCGCAGCGATGGCCGCGATCAGCGACAAGGGGAGGCTCCAGCGCCGCAGCAGTGTGGCGCGGCCAGTGGTGAAGAGTTTCATGCGTTCGTCCCTGTGGATGCGTTGCCTTGGAAATATCCAGGGGTGCATCGCCACCATGCGAAGTTCGTCCGCTGAAGGCACCGGTGATGCCGGCGGAGCGGATGAAACGCACGAAGCAAAGCGAGGCTTGCCTGGATGTCATCCGGAGCAATGTCCCGCAGATGGTGCATCTGCTGACCGCTTCTACTCCGCGTTGGCGTGGCGAGCAGAATCTGTGCCAGCGAGTGGCCTGCAGATGGGTCAGGACCGGGGCGGCAAGGCATGCGCCCCGCGCCAGCGGAAGCAGGCCTCGCGCACCTCGTCGACCAGCGCCGCCAGCGGCTCCGGCGCCGCGCTGCCTTCGGCCTGCTGGATCACGAAGCGGGCAGGCGGCAGCGGCGGCAGGAAGCTGCCCGGCGGAATGGAACGCAGCAGGGGCGGCATGCCCGACGGCGTCAGCACGGTGATGGCCAGGCCGGCGGCCGCGGCGGCCATCAACGGGCCGGAGCCGTGCGCGGTCAGCACGATCTGCCAGTGGGTTGTTCCGTGTCCGGCCAGCGAGGCGAGCGCGGCTTCGCGGAACGGGCAGGGCTCCGAGAGAAAAGCCAGCGGGGCGGGCGCATCAGGGTCGAGCAGCGCCCTTTCCGAAAAGGCCCACACCAGCGGCTCCATCCAGAGCGTTTCGGTGTCGCTGCCGGCGTCGCAGACCGTGCCGACCATCAGGTCCAGCGAGCGCTGCCGCACCTGCTTGGCCAGCGCCGTGCTGATGCCGCAGGTGACTTCGACATGCACGTCGGGCCTGCGCTGGCGAAAGCCCGCGAGCGCGGCAAACAGCCATTCGCTGGGAAAGCCCTCCGAGCACCCGAGGCACAGCGTGGTCGGCGCACGCCGGGGCGCCGCAAGCCTGGAGACCGCCTGCTGCTGCAGGTTGAGGATGCTCCTGGCATAGCTCAGGAGCACGCTGCCCTGGGCCGTGAGTTCCAGCGACCGCGTGGTGCGGTCGAAGACGCGGCAGCCCAGCTGTTCCTCGAGCCGCCGGATCTGCGCGCTCACGGCCGATTGCGTCAGGTGCATGGCTTCGGCCGCGCGGGTCACGCTGCCATGGTCGGCCACCGAGACGAAGGCGCGCAGCTGCTGGGAGTCGAGCATGGGTTTCAGTGAGATTGGTTCTGAATGGCTGCAAATTATGTTGCTTGTGTGCAGGGTCTGCGCTGCCTAGCCTTGGCATTCCGAACCACTCACCCCCGCACGCCATGAAAGAACTGCTCTACATCGAGACTTCGCCCCGCACCACGCGCTCCGCCAGCATCGAGGTGGCCGGCGCCTTCATCGACGAAGTGAGGCGCATCCACCCGGCCTGCCATGTCACCACGCTGAACCCCTGGACCATGCAGCTACCCGAGCTGTCGCAGGACATGCTCGATGCCAAGTACGCCGGCATCAACGGCGTGCCGCTGAGCGCCGCTCAGCAGACGGCCTGGGACGAGGTGCGGCGCATTGCCGCGCCTTTTCACGCGGCGGACCACATCGTGCTGGCGATGCCGCTGTGGAACTTTGGTATTCCCTACAAGCTGAAGCACCTGATCGACGTGGTGTCGCACAAGGACGTGCTGTTCCGCTTCGACGCCTCGGGGCTGTCCGGCATGCTGCAGACCCGGCGAGCGACAGTGGTGTGCGCAAGGGGGCTGGACTACCCGCTGGGAAAGGACGGCTCCGCGCACGCGCTCGACTTCCAGCTGCCCTACATCGAGACCTGGCTGCGCTTCATCGGCGTGCAGGAGGTGCGCTCGGTGGTGGTCGAGAAGACGCTGATGGGCCCGGAGGTGGATGCCGGCGCAAGGGCCGGCGCGAAGCGCCGCGCGGTGGAGCTCGCCGAGGGGCTCCGAGGGCCTAAGAGCGGGGCGGTTGCAGGGGCATGCGGAGCCTGACACCATGGCCGCATGACATACCAACTTCACTACTGGCCCACCATCCAGGGCCGCGGGGAATTCGTGCGGCTCGCGCTCGAGGCGGCCGGTGCGGACTATGTCGACGTGGCGCGGCTGCCCGAATCGAAAGGCGGCGGCGAGTCCGCACTGGGCGACCGGCTCGACGACCCGGACATCGTCCGCCCGTCCTTCGCGCCGCCGTTCCTGATCGATGGCGACATCGTCGTGGGGCAGACCGCGGCCGTCCTGCTGTACCTCGGGCCGCGGCTCGGCCTCGCGGGCGTCGGCGAATCCGACGGCCTCTGGACGCACCAGCTGCAGCTCACCATTGCCGACGTGGTGGCGGAGGCGCACGACACGCACCATCCGATTTCCACCGGCGCCTACTACGAGGACCAGCGCGACGCGGCCGTGCAGCGCGCCCGGGCTTTCCGCGAAGAGCGGATTCCCAAGTTCCTGAACTGGTTCGAGCGCGTGCTGCAGCGCAACCCCGCGGGGTCTTCGCACCTCGTGGGCGACGTGCTGACCTACGCCGACCTGTCGCTGTTCCAGCTGGTCGAAGGCCTGCGCTATGCGTTCCCGAAAGCCGCGGCCCGCGCGCTGGCTGCCACGCCGGCGGTCGAGAAGCTGCACGACAACGTCAAGCGCCGCCAGCGCGTGCACGACTACCTGCAAAGCCCGCGCCGCATCGCGTTCAACGAGGACGGGATCTTCAGGCGCTATGCGGAGCTGGATGCCTGAGGCCCGCGCATCGGCGGGCCGGCCAAGGGCTCATGCAGGCTTGACGCTCGCGCCGGCGAACGGAATCGCATGCTCGACGGTGTCCCAGATGAAGCGGCCCGAGGGGCTTTGCTGCTCCTCGACGATGTGCGCCACCAGCCCGGCGGCGCGCGAGATCACGGCGAAGCCGCGCATCACCCCGGTGGGCACGCCGATCTCGCCGAGCAGCGCGGCCACCGCGCCGGTCGCGTTGATGGTGATGGGGCGTCCGGCCACGGCATCCACCGCGGCGGAGAGGCGCTCCAGCGCCCGCAGCTTGTCGCCGGCCAACTCGGGCTCGGCGCGCGCCATGTCGAGCAGCTTGTAGGCGCGCGGGTCCACCGGCTTGTGCAGGTGGTGGCCGAAGCCGGGCACCGGGCTCTTCAGGCCCTTGTAGTGGCGCGCGATCTCCATCGCCTCTGCATCCGGGTCGGCGGCGGCGCCGATGCGGTCGAGCAGGCCGGAGCAGTTCTCCATGGTGCCCACGAACGAACTGCCCACGGCCAGCAGCCCGGCCGAGACGGCGCCCTGCAGGTTCTCGGGCGCGCTCATGTAGATCAGGCGCGTGGCAATGGCGCTGGGCGTGAGGCCGTGCTCCATCAGCACCACCAGCACCGCATCGGTGATGCGCAGGTCCACGTCGCGCGGCGTGCGGTTCAGGATCTGCATCAGCATCACCTCGGTGAAGGTTTTCTTGCCGAGCAGGTCTTCGACCAGGTCGGCATCGCGGTAGTGCAGGCTGGTGAGCGTGTGGGTGCACAGGCGGGTGACGGGCGTTTTGGAGGTGGAAGTCATCGCGTGGTCTCTTTCATTCAGGAAGCGGCGGCGGCCATGGCGAGTTCGCGCACGGCGCTCTTGAGCACCTTGCCCACGGGCGAGCGCGGCAGGGCGTCGTGGAAATGGATGTGCTTGGGCGTCTGTACCGGGCCGAGGCGCTCGCGCACGAAGGCGATCAGCTCGGCCTCGGTGGCGTCGCGGCCGGGGCGCAGCTGCACGGCGGCCTGCACCGCCTCGCCCCACTTGTCGTCGGGAATGCCGAACACGGCGCACTCGTGCACCGCAGGGTGCTGGCCGAGTGCGTTCTCCACGTCCACCGGGTACACGTTGAAGCCGCCCGTGATGACCATGTCCTTCAGGCGGTCCTTCAGGTAGAGGTAGCCGCGCTCGTCGATCAGGCCCCGGTCGCCGGTGTGCAGCCAGCCGTCCACCAGCGTCTCGGCGGTCTTCTCGGGCAGGCGCCAGTAGCCGGTCATCAGCAGGTCGCCGCGCGCCACCACTTCGCCGACCTCGCCAGCGGGCAGCAGCCGTTCGTCCGGCGCCATGATGGCCACGTCGCTGAACCAGGCGGTGCGGCCCACGGCGGCCCAGTTGCGCTCGTCCTCGAAGTCCTCGGCGCGCATCACCGTGAGGATCTGGGGCGCCTCGGTCTGGCCATAGGTGGTGCCCAGCACCGGGCCGAAGAATTCGCGCACCTCGCGGATCTTTTCGGAGGGCATCGGCGCACCGCCGTAGATCAGCCGGCGCAGGTGCGGGAAGTCGGCGCGCGACGCGCCCGGCAGCGCCATCAGCATGTAGACCAGCGTGGGCGGCATGAAGCATGCCGTGCCGCCGCGCTCGCGGAAGGCCGTGCGCACGGCCTCGGCGCCGGCCGCGGGCAGCACCACGTGGCAGCCGCCCTGCGCGAGGATGGGCAGCACGTAGGTCGAGGTGCCGTGCGTGATCGGCGCCGCCACGACGTAGCGCTCGTGCGCGTCGAAGCCCCAGGCGTGGATCTGGTTGGCGATGTTGGCGAGCCATGCGCGGTACGGCTGCATCACGCCCTTGGGCGCGCCGGTGGTGCCGCCGGTGAACTTGATCGCCTGCGTGGCGTCCAGCGGCAGCGCGAATGATGGGCGCGGCGCGCCCGCATGCCGGGCCACCAGCGCCGCGATGGTGGCTTCATGCTGCGGCGCCGTGCCGGTGTGGATGCGCGTGCCGGGCGCGCCGTCGAGCAGCCCGGCGCAGGCACCGTCGAGCACGAGGATCGACGGCTCGGTGGCATCGACGATGCGGCGGATCTCGGGCCGCGTGCTCTGCGGATTCAGCGGCACCCAGACCTTGCCGCAGGCCAGCACCGCGAGCAGCGCGGCGATGTGCTCCGCGCTGTTCTTCGCGCAGATGGCCACGCGGCTTTGCGGCGCGGGGTCGAGCGCGACCAGCGCGGCCGCCAGCGCCGCCACCTGGGCGGCCAGCGCCTCGTAGCGGAGGGTGCCCTCGGGGGCGTCGATGGCGATGTTGTCGGGCCAGCGCGCCGCGGCGCGCCAGAAGAAGTCGATCGGAAACATGGGTCGGTGTGCTCCTGTGGGCTTTCTTGTCGTCGTCATTCGGCCTTGGCGCCGGACTCCTTCACCACTTCGCGCCAGCGCTTGATCTCGGCCGCGGCAAAGCTGCGCATCTGCTCGGGCGTGCCGGGTTCGGGGGTGGCGGCCAGGTCCTGCAGGCGCTGCCGCACCTCGGGCGCGGCCAGCACCTTGCCGAGCGCGGCGTTCAGCCGTTCGATGACGGGGCGCGGCGTGCCGGCGGGGGCCGCCAGGCCGAACCAAGACTGCACGTCGAAGCCCGGATAGCCCGACTCGGCCAGCGTGGGCACGTCGGGCAGCAGCGGCGAGCGCCGGGCGCTGGTGATCGCGATGGCGCGCAGGCGCCCGCCCTGCACATGCGGAAGGGCCGAGGGCGTGTTGTCGAACATCGACTGCACCTGGCCGCCGAGCAGGTCGGTGACCGCGGGCGCGCTGCCGCGGTAGGGCACGTGCAGCATGTTGAGCTTCGCCTGCATCTTGAACATCTCGCCCGACAGGTGGATGGACGAGCCGCTGCCGGACGAGGCAAAGGTGATGCCCTCCTTCGACTCCTTGGCGAAGCGCACGTAGTCGGACACGCTCTTCACGGGCAGCGACGGATTCACCACGAGGATGTTGGGAATCTTGGCGATCAGGCCGATGGGCTCGAAGTCCTTGACCGGGTCGTAGCCCAGCTTGCCGTAGAGCGAGGCGTTGATGGTGTTCGCGATGGTGTAGACGTAGAGCGTGTAGCCGTCGGCCGGCGCGCGGGCCACATACTCGGCGCCCACGTTGCTGTTGGCGCCCGTGCGGTTGTCCACCAGCATGGGCTGGCCGAGCTGCTCGCCCAGCTTGATGGCGACGAGGCGCGCGATCACGTCGGTGGCGCCGCCGGCGGCATAGCCGACCACCAGCTTCACGGGCTTGGACGGCCAGGCGGCGGGCTGCGCCTGCAGGGGCAGCGCGGCGCAGCAGGCGAGGGCGGCGGCGAGCGCCAGCCCATGCCGGCGAGGTGCGGAATACGAGGTCACTTCTTGTCTCCAGTTGGGTATGCAATGCCTGTCGCGGGCCGCGTCCTGCCGTGCTGCGGCACACTGCGCAATGGCTCCGTCGACCGAGAAATTCTTTCGTATGCCCTCCCGAACCGCGAACAAGAACGTCCGCCAGCCGGACGTTTCAACCCGTGCCGCGGCCGTCCAAGCACCCGCTGCCGAGCCCGGCGACGACGCCGGCAGCCGCACGCTGCGGCGCGGCCTGCAGTTGCTGGACGCGGTGCTGGCGAGCGGCCGCGAAGGCCTGCGCGTGGTGGACCTGTGCCGCGCGGCGGGACTGGAGCGCGCCACGGTCCACCGCCTGCTGGCCACGCTGGTGGAGAGCGGCTACGCCGCGCAGCGCGGGCGCTTTCGCTACGTGGCGGGGCCGCGGCTCGCGGCCATGGCGCAGCCCGCCGGCATGCCCAACATGGCGGTGCGCCTGCGTCCGGTGCTCGAACGCGTGAGCGCGGCCTGCGGCGATGCGGCTTTCGCCATCGTGCGCGAAGGCCCGGCATCGCACTGCATCGCGCGCCATGTGGGCACGCATCCGGTACAGATCCTGGTGATCCAGGTGGGCACGCGCCAGCCGCTCGGCGTGGGCGCGGCGGGCCTGGCGCTGCTGTCGGCGTTGCCGGACGACGAGATGGCATCCGCCATTGCCGCCAATGCCCCCGTCCTCGGACGCTACGGCGGCATGACGGCCGAGCGCATGGCGCTGCTGGTGCGCGCGACGCGCGAGCGCGGCTGGTCGGTCATCGGCAACCATGCGACCGATGGGGTGCTGGCCGTGGGGATGGCGGTGCGCAGCAGCGAAGGCGAGCCGGTGGCCGCGATCAGCGTGGCGTCGACGCTGGACCGCATGCCGCGCGAGCGCCAGCAGTTGATCGCGCGCTGGATGCGCGAGGCGCTGGCCGCGCTGCTGCCGGGCGGGCTGTAGGTCTGCAGGGTGCGGCTACGCGCCGCTCTCGTCTTCGTCGTTATTGCGAATGCGCAGCGCCGCGTCATACAGCGCATTGCGCGGTGCGCCGCTGATCTCGGCCGCAAGCCGCACCGCGGTCTTCACGGGCAGCTCGGCCAGCAGCAGGCGCAGCACGCGTTCGCCTTCGGCGCTGCCGTCGTCGGCGGCCGCGGCCAGCGGGTGCAGCACCAGCGCGAATTCGCCGCGCGTGCGGTCGCGGCCGGCTGCGAACCAGCCCGGCAGCCCGGCGGCGGCGACGGTCGCGATCTCCTCGAACTGCTTGGTGAGCTCGCGGCCGACGGTGATGCGGCGCTCGCCCAGCGTCGCGAGCGCGCGCGCCACGGCCTCGATGCGGTGCGGCGCTTCCAGCAGCACCACCGCGCGCCGTTCCTGCGCGAGCGCCTGCACGGCCGCGTCGCGCTCGCCGGCCTTGGTCGGCAGGAAGCCCGCGAACACGAAGGCGCTGCTCTCGTCGCCCGCCGCCACGAGCCCGGCGGCGCCGACCAGCGTGGTGACGCTGCTCGCCCCCGGCAGCGGCAGCACGCGCAGGCCGGCAGCGCGCACGGCCGCGACC
>NZ_JACVBS010000032.1:0-48720 GCF_014852545.1 Variovorax sp. VRV01 | reverse complement strand
GATGGGCTCAACCCACTTCCTCACCAAGACGCTGCCGCACGTGAGCACCGAAATGAGCCTGCACGTGTTGGCATACAACCTGAAGCGGGTGATCGCGATCCTCGGTATTGCCAGAACGATGAAGGCGGTCAGGCTGGTGGGGGCGTGAGCCTCTTCAAGTGCCCTTTGCAGCTTGCGCAGCCACGCTCGATCGAAACACCCGCGCGTTTGTGCAACGGGACCACCGGATGACTCGGTGCGCCGAGGACGCCCACATGGGCGCGGGTTCGGCATACTCGCTAGTCAAAGCCGTTTCCACACGGCCTCGGCCGACAGCCGCCATCGACCGAGTGAGTCACAGGACTGCGTTCAGTGTGAAACAGTAGCTCGCTGGAAGGCTCCGAGAACCGTCTCCGCTGCGAAGCAGTCGAAGGCTCGCGCCGACTGACCGCCTGCAACGGCCTCAGCACCACCATTTGCGTCATCCGCGTCGATCAACGGCAGCCAGTCGGGACCGCCAGGTCGCCGCGGCTTGGCCAGCTGTCCTCTACGCCTGCCAGAGGCTAGACCCCTGCGGCGATTGCACGCAGCTGGGCCCGGGCCGCATCCGCTCGAAAGCGCGGAATCACCCAACTAAAGTAGGTGCTGTGGTACCGCCCAAAGTGCTGGCGCGCAACAGTGCGCACCAAAGCGACCACGTCGGGGTCGTAACGCACCGCCTTGACTGCGATGTCGCCGCTCGGCAACTCTTTGATCGAGATCCAGCGGCCGCGGACGGTGATGATCTCCTCGGGCAGGAACTGGCGCTGCAGTGCCGGCACGGATGCCGGCACGTCCGGCGGCTCCGGGATCGGCTCGGCAACCTTCGAGCGCACGGGCCAAAGCCAACTCTTGCAGGCGACGTCCTCAAGCAGTGCGTGCTTGACGCGCGCGACGTCGAACGTGTTGGGAGTGAAGGTCCGCAAGTCGATCTCCAGGGCGGGCAAGTGCATGTCCTCATAATCGTGGCGCTTGCGGGCGTCGCAGAACGAGGAATAGGCAATTTCGATAGCAACGCTGGCGCCGTCCGTCGTGGCTGCCAGCAGGTCCGGGCGTCGATCTCCGACGGCCACCTCTTCCTCGATGCCAGTGCACGCCAGCAGGATGCGCAGCTCATCGTCATCGCCCAAGCCGAGGACACTCGCCGCGGCCGCGTTAACCGGCACCACTAAGCCGTTGGCTTCGACGATCACCCGCTTGGCGAAGCGGTGCAGATCGGATTCGTAGCTCGACGCGCAGGGCTCGTCGTTTGAAGTGTGCGCGAAGTGGTGCTCCCGCACGTCGCCCTGACGAGCGATCATCGGCTCGCCGCACACTGCGCAGCGACAGTCGCACGCCAAACCGCGTTCGGCCTCTGTCACGTGGATGAAGCGGTTGGAGGAATGAACTGCAAACAATGCCAACATAGGGATTCCATGTGCTGAGTTGAGGAGAATCCAAGTGTTGAGAGACGAAGGGGTGCCTACCAGTCCAGAACCGGTTGCAAACCGGTTGCCGTCGGTCGCGAACCTACTGCCCTGCTTCCAGGAGTGGCTCGCGGTCCAGCGCGATCAGAGCAACGCCCTGGCGCTGCTTCGCGCCCTTGCTGTCGAGTCGGCCAAGGTCGCGCACCTGCCGGACTCTGAGGAGCAAATGGAATTCAATGCGGAGGACTTGGTGCAGGCTTGCTGGCCGGCTGAACTCGTCGACTTCGATTCCGCCAAGATGAAAGTCAAGAACGCCAGGCTTGAGCAGTACCTCGTCAGCCGGGCGGCGGACCGCGAAGCGTTCTTCGCGCAGCGGGGCTTCGAGCACGCGATCGGTGTACGAAAGCGTTCAACAACGGGTCACCACCGAGCGCAGTGGTCACTTGTGCCCTACACGCTGGCGCCTGCCGAGGAACCGATCGGGCTGCAAACCGCCGGCGAAGCTGACCGTGTGGACTGGCTTGAGCCAGAGAGTTCGGTAAAGACCGGAATTGCGGCCCCCGCCAGCCTCCAGATCGAGTACACCTATGCCGCCGCCGGCACCGTCAGGCCATCTTGGATTGCGCGCCCGCTGTTTGGAAGCGGTTCGTTTAAAACCAAATCGCTGCGCGGCCTTCTGTTCGCAGGCACTGTTCTTGCGCCCATGAGCTGCCTTGCGCTTCTGGTGGCGACTGTCTGGCTGATGCTGTTTGTGAAGCGGCCTGTGACGACGGCCGACCTGGCATTCTTCGTTGTCGCAGCGGGGATGGGCTGGCTCCTGTGGGACATCGTTCGCCAGCTCTGGTGGCTGCTGGCCGATCGGATCGTACCCGCCGCAGATGTGCTGGTGGGCTGGAACGAGCCACCAGCGCAGCTCGAGAGCTTCAAGCTGGGCGACGCGCGCATTATCGGCCTAGTGCGCTACAGCGCCACCTGTCCCGTCTGCGCGGCAGCAGTGGAGCTGCGCTACGGCGCAGGTCACGAGCGGCGGCGCCTTTTCGGCTGCTGCGTCGAGGCGCCCCAGGAGCACGTTTTCACCTTTGACCGGGTTACTAGGCGGGGCACGGCGGCACTACGGTAGATCGCTCCGAACAGGGCGAACGGGGACTGCTTTGCCGAGCGTACGGTCTCGGCCACATTGCTGCCATTGCGCCGCCACGACTCGAGCGGCGCAAACGACAGGAAAGGGGCAGTTCGCCGCCAGCGAACTGCAAGCCCCCTTCCAGCGACTTCCCCAGCGATCGGCGCTTGCCATATGACCTGTTCGCAGCGAGAGTGTGGTGCATCGTCACGAGCCTTGATGGGTACCAGTTTCACGGCTAGGGCCTATTTGTCCGACAAGCTGTCGCTAGTCGTCCATCGACAACATCGCGCGCAACCGTCGAACCATGATCTCGTTTACCGCCAGTTGAGCTGGCAGCAGTGATTGCTCTTGGGCTTCTACAGATTTGTCCGGCAACCGGTGTTCGTTCATGCGTGCAGACGCGATCGCCCCTTGAGCCCGGTTGTGGAGTCGGTAGAACGAGTCCATTTCGTCTGGCGTGAAGAACACTGAGGCGTCGCGCATCGCTTGGCGAAGCTCGCGCGCCCGCAGGTCGGCCTGATCCAAATCGGTGCAGTTGCGCATTGGGGATGAAGATTGGAGCAACAGCAGCACTTCCGATGCGAAGTTCTGCACGGCCGCGTGCATGCGGTTTAGAGCGTTGAACTTCTTTTCAGCCATCATCAAAGCAATCGATTTGCGCACGTCCTGGGATGCTCGCGCGCGCTCCGCCTCCGCGATCAATCCCACCTTGTGTGTCTCAAGCGCGCGCTGAGACTCCGCGAGCTGATTAGCCAAGTCATACTGATGCCTCGCCTTGATGGCTTCAATGTCCTTGTTCAGCCAATGCGCCAGTTGGGCCCTACCAAGGAAGCCAGCGATGGACAGCAGGACAGCCGCGACAGCGCCGCCCCCGAAAATACTCCAAATCCATTGCCAAGCCATCTCTTGCACCTCCTGGCACCGAAGGATAGCTGAGGGCATTCTCGGCTCAGCGCGAAGCGACCGATTCGTCGGGCTGGGATGAACCCATACGGGCTGCGCAGCACATCTGGTTGCACGAGCGGTGTGGCGCCAGCGGGAAATTGAGCCAGTTCTGCGGGTAGTACCAAAGTAAAATGAGCCAAGTGTTCGACCTACCCTGCTGCTCATTTAAGCAGCGGGTTTCAAGGAGTGATCACCCTTGGACATGCATGATTGGCAGGATCCGACGGCCGTCCACGAAGGCTGCTACGCAGCGGTTGCCGACATCCCTCGGTCTTGTGCGGATGGGTACTATCGGCCAGACCAGTCATTCCCTTTCACCTCTCAACGAAGATGGGCCGTGTGTCTGGGGTTGCGGCGTGGAAGTGGTCTCAGCAAGCAACGATGACGGTGTAGACGCCATCATCCTGCTGAAGCGCCGCCTAGACTTAGAAGGTACGCCGGACCAACTGGTGACCCGCTGTTCGTGTAGATCAAGACCGGCTACGTAACCGCCCTGAACGCCATCAGCGGAAACGGCACTGTTCCCGAAACACAAATGTCGGATCTTTGATTGCCTTGAGCGTACCTCAACGCCAGGTCGTTTTGATCGCCGGCCGTGGACCAAGAGTCACCGCATTCGCCCCAATTCCACGCCGTACTGACGCACAGGATCTGCTACCCTCCTGCGGCGCACATAGGTAATTCATTTGGCCGGCAGGCTAGGTATGGTCACATTTCTGCATATCTCCGATCTCCATCGTGACTCCGGCAGTGGGCTCACCACCAGTTCGCTTCTCGAGTCCCTGCGCCTTGACCGTGACCGCTATATTGCCGAAGGTCTCTCCCAGCCAGACATTGCGATCGTCAGCGGCGACATCGTCTACGGTGTGACAAAGGATGATCCGAGTAGCGACGCCGCGTTGAAGGCGCAGTATGACGAGGCGCATGACTTTCTAGTTCGCCTCTCAGATCTATTTTTCTCGGGCAATCGGGATCGCATCGTCATAGTACCGGGCAACCACGACATCAGCCACCCTCATGTCCTTAGAAGCACGGTTCCGGAGGTCATTCCAGCAGACGGAGACCGGCGCAATCTGATTGCGAGGCAGCTTGGAGAAGATGAGTCGCTTTGGAGGTGGGTCTGGTCTGACTTTTCTCTCCGCAGGATTTCGGATCGGGGTCAATACGCGGAACGACTGAGGCCCTTCTCTACGTTCTACGACACGTTCTACCAGAGCCGCCGCAGCTTTTCGCTGGAGCCGTCTCGACAACTCGCGTTGCATGACTTCCCCGAGCTGGGCGTCGTCGTAGCGGGACTGTCGAGCTGCTGCGACAACGACCTTTTCAATCGATGCGGCAGAATCCACCCTGATTGCATTGCCGGCGCGACTCGCGAGGTCGCTAACCTGGTTCGCCTCGGACGCATGCCGATCGCCGTGTGGCATCACAACCTCGCCGGAGGTCCGAAGGATTCGGACTATGTCGAGGCAGAATTTCTGCAGAGCCTGATGGATGGAGGCTTCGCACTGGGTTTTCACGGCCATCAGCACCGACCCCAGTTCATCGAGCATCGCTTCACCGCCGACAAAGAGAAAGCACTCGCGGTGATCAGCGCAGGAACGCTATGCGGAGGGCCCCGCACCCTCCCGTCGGGCCGCATGCGTGCCTATAACCTTGTCTGTGTCGACGCGGCCACGGGTCAATGCTCGCTGCACGTTCGAGACATGAAAAACTCTGATTTCAGGTCGCCTGTTTGGGGAGCAGCAAACGTTCCGGAGTTTGGAGGTTCATCGATTTCTTTCGAGTTGACGATTTCACCAAGTCGAACGCTTCCAGCTTCCGGGAAGGTGCCGCCTGTCCAAAACGATAGTGATGAGCCCGTTCAGGAAGCGCAGGTAGTCGTCAATGAAAAGCTCGCGCTTGAAGCGGCGAGTGAAGCCGTCAGGCTGTTAAGAAGCGGCAAGGCACAGCCTGCGATTGAACTCGTTCAGCCATATCTATCGAGCCCCCTCGCCCGTCGGGTCGCCATAGAGGCGCTCCTTGAACTCGACAAGTGGGAAGACATCGAGCGGCTTTGCAGCCCTCCGCAGTCGGACGCTGAACTCATTGCCTTGATGGAAGCGCAATATCAGCTTGGCCATCGACCACAGCTGCGTGCGCTGATCGAATCTGAAACCGTCACCATGAATCAGGATGCCGCTGTTCGGCAAAGCGTTGACCAAGCTCGCGCACGGCTGGGAGGAGACCGCTAAATGACACAAATTGCATTCCAAGTCGACACGTCCCGCGTTTTGGAGATCCTTTCCAAGCAGATCTACGATTCCCCCTACGCGATGGCGCGAGAGAACGTGCAGAATGCGTACGACGCTGTTCTCATGCGCGCAAACAGAGAGCAAAAGTCTCCGTCCGAGTATCAGATCGTCATCACAGCACAGTCCGACCAGATCGAGATCTCAGACCAAGGCATCGGCATGACCGAAGAAGTTCTGCGAGAGAACTTCTGGCGTGCTGGATCTTCAGGCAAGAACAACGATGCCGCTCGCGCAGCAGGTGTCATCGGAACTTTTGGCATCGGCGCAATGGCCAACTTCGGTGTCTGTGATCGTTTGCAGATCGACACTCGTGCGATCGATCAGGCGAGAGGCATCCGTACCTTCGCGCTTAAGAATCAGTTGTCCATCGGTCAGGATTGCATCTCGCTAGAAAATATTGATTCGTCCATTGAAGTTGGAACAAAGCTCACCGCACAGATCAGCCCAGCGTCGCCTATCAACGTCCAGGCTTTGCGGAACTACCTAGCACCGTTCGTTCGGTTCCTTACGGTTCCCGTATTGCTCAACGGAGAATTGCTTAGCCAACAAGACGTCAGGTCTGCCGTGGGTATCGGAGCGAATTGGAGAGTCCTCGACACAAAGCAACTCAATGCAGAACGATTTGCTTTCGAGGCATGCGTGCTCGCTGATGGTAATCAGGTGGCGGTCATTGTCGACAAGCTCGTGATTGACGGAAAGGCGAGTCCTGGTGGAGCGTGGCTGAGGAACGGAGCCGGTCAAGTGATGGGGCTCCGATCGAGATTCGGTCTCGCACCAATTCCGCTCCCGAGTCACTACCAGTTGGGAGGCTTCGCTGATCTGCCCTTTCTTCTGCCTACCGCGGGGCGCGAAGCCCTCACTCGCGAGTCAATCCAAGAGGCGACTCAACTGATCTCGCCGATTGAATTTGCTCTCACGGAAGCACTTAAAGACACCGATCTGGCTGACACCCTCCAATCGTTTCAGCAATACGTCCTTCAGATCGGACGGATCGAGTGGGCTGATCGTGTGAGCGTTCAGCTGAACCCAGGGGATCAGCGGATGGAGCTGGGAAAGCTTCGAGATAATCATCCAGGAGTAGAGCTCCACTGGTACACGGGGACTGATGCGGATCAAATCAATGCCTTCGCCAGCGAAGACTCCCCTTTGATCCGCGTGAGTCAGACGAATCCTCGGCGCGAAGTCCAGCAGCGCTACCTGAGAGACGTTCTTCGATTGCCAGAGGTACCGAACGATGTAAGTATTTTGGAAACTTACGCTCCTAGAGACTTGTCGTTCGACGAAGTGACGCTCATTCTGGCAATCGCAAGGGTTCTGAGAGTCGACTATCTGATTGACGACATTGATATTCAATGGGTCAAGCTCAGTCACGGTGTACCGATGCTGACGGACATGACTGCTGAGAAGTTGACGCTCAAGATCTCGAGGACTTGGAGCGCGGTTCAGGCCGTCATCCAGGTCATTGCATCCACGCCGGAGGTGGCGGACGGCATGACGAGGGACTTTGTGCGCGTGCACATTTACGAGCGCATCAAAGCATTCGTCCCATCGTCCCAAAGAGCCGGGCTCGATGCCTTGCAGAAGACACTCGCAAGGCGGCGTGAACTCTATCGGCTGGAAGTCGATGACAAGGGCGAACTTGAGCCGTTGCTAGCTGAATATCTCGCCGGTCATGTTCAGTTCACTGAGGTGCTCAACGCCGCGGCGCGCGTTAGCGCCGGTCACACTCAGCGGGTGAGTAGTGACGCGGTCGGCACTGTCGAGAACACGTTGAATGACGTTGTCAATGCTGCAGTCCAACCTCAGGCGGTTCGTGTTATCTCGGCGCCCGAGCCTGGTTCTCCCATACTTCGAACTGATACCGAACTCAGGGAACGGCTGTTGACGACCGGCCGGGAGATTCCGCAGCTCAACAATCATCGAGTGTTCCTTGCGCTCTCTGACAGACTGTTCCAGCTTGAGAAGGAGTTCTTTACCTTCCCGCATTCAACGCAAGTCGCGTGGGCGGGCAGACGAATCGTGTTTCTATTCGGCCTGTCGCATTCCGCTGAGAATCTGTACTACGACATCGAGTTGCGCGGAGCGAGATCGGCGGGGGCTGCTGGCGGCACGCCTTTGATCACAACGACCATTGTCACGAAGAACAGGATCTTCGTCCCCATCCCAGCAGCACTTGTCGAGTGCTTCACGGTTGCGACCGATCCAATCGAGTTCTACGTTCGATTCGACCGGCTACTCCATAAGTAGCGGCGCTTGCGAACCTTCAGCTTGACGGCAATATAGCGGCTGCAGCCGTCTGGGATGATGCTTCTCAGGTGGTTACGAGGCCGATTGGGACAGTTGCAGTCCGGCGCGCGCATGCTGCGGCTCCCTCAACTCGATGGGAAAGGCGGATCGATGCGCTCAGACGGCTCGATTGCGGTGCACAGGAGACATTTGGCGGGCCACGCCGACTGACCGCAACCAGTCTGAAGCAGGCATACCCGAAGGCTGCTACACGGCTGAGGTCGGCGCGTCTTGCCAAGCAAACGGCGGCGGTGTACAGAGGGGAGTGAAATCGGCTAGCAGACTCGGGGGGAACCATCGAATGGGCATCCGCGTCGCCCGCTGCGCGGCAGTGCCGCCAAGAACAAGCCTACTCTCGCAGCGTGAATACCACTGAGAGGTAAGAGACCGGCTGGGTCCGAATGGCCTCAATCCCATGGAGCGCCGTCGCATCGAACAGCAGCGAGTCCCCTGCCCTCACCTCCACCGTCCTGCCGCCGTAACGGTAGCTGACCTCCCCGGACAGGAAGTACAGGAACTTGAGGCCCGGGTGCTGGAAGGTCACATAGGGATCGGCGCCAGGCAGCAACGTGACCAGATAGGGCTCGACGAACAGGTTGCCCGACAGGAGGTGACCCAGCAGCTCGTAGCGGTAGTCCGCCACCGCGCCGATGCGATCGACCAAGACACCATGGCCTGCACGCACATGGCAAAAGTCAGTGCGCCGCGCCTGATCACTGAAGAAGCGCGACGCCGGCACACCCAGACCATTCGCGAGACGCTCCAGGGTTTCCACCGAAGGCGAGACCAGCCCGCGCTCGATGCGAGAAAGCATCGAGGCAGAAATCCCCGAGGTCCTGGCCAGTTCGCCGCCGGACACCTCGGCCGCCATGCGCAGCGCCCTCACCTGCGCACCGATGCGAGCCGCAGACAGGCTGCGCACGACAGGTGCGGGCTGCCGCGGCCGGGCACGCGTCACCGAGACCGGCAACCGCAGAGGTCGAGCAGTTGGCAGCGGCGAAGCAAGCTCTCTACGGGCCATCTTGAATCTCGCACATGAGAATGGTCGGTTAGCACCTTGTGCAAAGCATCTGGGAACGAGTGCGACACACAATAACTCGTCATATACTTTGTAGCTCTATGCCATTCTATATGTGGCAATCAGGCGGTGCCAAGCCGCCGCGCTCCTCCTATTCCGCCACCCAACTTTCCGCGTGCCTTTCGGACTGCGCGGGTCGCGGTAGGCATCCCGCAGGAGGCCTTCGACACAGTCTCATCTCGGACCTATGTCAGCATTCTTGAGAGAGGCGTGAACGTCCCCACGCTCACGAAGATCGATGCTCTGGTTCGGGTTCTGGGCCTGCACCCGTTGACTGTGCTCACGCTCGCCTACGCAAGTTCGCCGTCGTCCGAAGAAGTCCGCAAACTCCAAGAGTTGGTGGCAGGAGAAGTCGAAAGTCTCGGATTGACTGCGTTCTCACCAAACTCGTTGCCCCGAGGCAAGACTCGCAGCATCAAATAAGAAGTTTGGGCTGGAGGATGCCAGCGTCCGCGAGGCGCAGATTCTTTCAGCCGAGATCATCGACAAGGGCATCCCCACGGCCGGCCTGCTGGCCCACGTGCTGGTGGCCAAGCACTCGGATCGCTTGCCGCTGTACAGGCAGGAAACGATCTTCGGTCGGCCTGGTTTCGGGGGCCCTTCGCCATCGTTGCGCCCCTAAGCCCAAACTCGATGCGCTCCCTGGCGCACGGCATCCGACACCGCGTCAAAAATGAAGAGGGGGTTGGAAAAGCGCCCCTAGACGAGAAAGCAAAAAAAGCCGGACACCTTTTTGAAAGTGTCCGGCTTCATATCTGGTCCCGCCGCCAGGAATCGAACCTGGATCTCAGCCTTCGGAGGGCCGAATTCTATCCGTTGAAATACAGCGAGGAATCTGGGCTCCGGCAGAACCGGAGCCACGCATTATCGCCCATCAGGCGGCGACTTCTTCAGCTTCGTTTCCGATGCCCGCCGCCAAGTTCCGCGAAAAGCCCAGTCCGGCCAGGTAAACGTTGAAGGTGCGCCGGCCGGTGGGCACCAGGTCGAAGGCGGTGGGGTCGAGCAGCCAGTTCTGGATGAGCCCGCTGATCAGCGCGTGCAGGCCCTGGGCCGCCACGTCGCCGGGCACGGGCAGCTTGATGCGGTCGCGCCGCGCGGCCAGGCGCAGGGCTTTTTCGAAATCGCTCACGCAGGCGTTGCGCGCGCTCAGGTGGCGCTGCTGCACCGAGGCCATGTCGTGGGTGTATTCGACCTTGTGGGTGGCCACGTCGAACACGCGGCGCACCTGGGGGTCGGTGGTCATGAGGGTGAGGGCGTGCACCATGCCCTCCTCTATTTCGGCCAGGGGGTCGTCGTCGGGGCCCGCAGCCACGGCGGCGGCCCGGGGGCCGGCCTCCAGCGGGAGGATGACGCGCTCCATCATCGCGTTGAAGAGGGCGGCCTTGTCCTTGAAGTGCCAATAGATGGCGCCGCGCGTGGCTCCGGCCTGCTGCGCAATCTGCTGCAGCGTGGTCTGCGAGACGCCTTGCGCCTGAAACAGCAGCTCCGCGGCATCGAGCAAGCGATTCCGCGTGGCCAGTGCCTCTTCCTTCGTACGACGTGCCACCAAGTCTCCCAATTTGTAAAGCCAAGCCCTTTCCGATTCGTGGGGCCATTCGATGCTGTCACTATACATCCATGAATGTATGTAAACTACCGGGCTTCCCCGATGGCCCGGCTGTTTATGCTGGCTTTCTGTTCGCTCCGCGAACGCGCCATCTCCCGTCTTTGCTTCAAAGGATTCGCATGCCTCTCCTGCATGTTTCGCGTCATTCGTCGTTTTCGCCGCGCCTCGCGATCGTGGCCGCTGCTGTGGTGTTGGCGCTCGCGGCCTGTTCCAAGGCCGATGCGCCGGCCGGCCCGGGCGGCGGTGCCGGCGGCGGCGCCCGCCCCGCGCCAGAGGTGGGGGTGGTGGTTGCCACACCGGGCGACGTGGGCCTGGTGACCGAGCTGCCGGGCCGGCTCGAAGCCTCGCGCGTGGCGCAGGTTCGCGCCCGGGCCTCGGGCATCCTGCTGAAGCGCGAGTTCCGCGAAGGCAGCGACGTGAAGGCCGGTCAGCTGCTGTTCCGCATCGACCCGGCACCGCTGGTGGCGGCCGCGCAGAACGCGCAGGCCACGCTGGCGCGCGCCGAGGCCAACGCGGTGCAGGCCAAGGCACTGGCCGACCGCTACAAGCCGCTGGTCGAGGCCAATGCGGTGAGCAAGCAGGAATACGCGAACGCGGTGGCTTCGCAAAAATCCGCCGAGGCCGACGTGGCCGCGGGCCGCGCCGCGGTGCAGACGGCCAAGATCAACCTCGGCTATGCCGACGTGACCTCCCCCATTTCGGGCCGCATCGGCCGAGCGCTGGTGACCGAGGGTGCGCTGGTGGGCCAGGGCGACGCGACCGAGCTGGCCGTGGTGCAGCAGATCAACCCGGTGTACGTGAACTTCACGCAGTCGGCCTCCGAGGTGCTGAAGCTGCGCCGCGCACTGGCTGCGGGCCAATACAAGCGCGCGAGCGGCGAAGAGGCGGCCAGCGTGACGGTGGTGCTGGAAGACGGCACCGAGTACGCGCTGCCCGGCAAGCTGCTGTTCTCCGACCTGACGGTGGATTCGACCACCGGCCAGGTCACGCTGCGCGCCGAGGTGCCCAACCCGAAGGGCGAGCTGCTGCCGGGCCTGTACGTGCGCGTGCGGCTGGAGCAGGCGCAGGCCACCAACGCGATCACGATTCCCCAGCAGGCGGTCACGCGCACGCAGCAGGGCGACACGGTGTCGGTGGTGAGCGCGGACGGCAAGATCAGCCAGCGCACGGTGAAGATCAGCGCCGCCAAGGACAACCAGTGGGTGGTGCTCGATGGCCTGAAGGCGGGCGAGCAGGTGATGGTCGACGGCTTCCAGAAGCTGCAGATGATGCCGCCCGGCACGCCGGTGAAGGCGGTGCCATGGAAGAAGCCCGCGCCCAACGGCGCGGCACAACCGGCTGCGCCGGCGGCGTCTGCCGCGGCGGCGCCAGCGAGCGGTCCGGCGCCTGCCACGGCCGAGAAGAAGTAATCAGGAGCGCGCCCGCATGGCCAAATTCTTTATCGACCGACCGATCTTCGCCTGGGTGATCGCGCTGTTCATCCTGGTGGGGGGCAGTGTCGCCATCACCCAGCTGCCGATCTCGCAGTATCCGCCGGTGGCTCCGCCGGCCATCGTGATCAACGTTGCCTACCCGGGCGCCTCGGCCCAGACGCTGGAGGACAGCGTGCTGTCCGTGATCGAGCGTGAAATGAACGGCTCGCCGGGCCTGATCTACATGGAATCGGTGGCCCAGGCCGACGGCACGGGCACCATCACCATCAGCTTCGAGGCCGGCACCAACCCCGACCTTGCGCAGGTGGACGTGCAGAACCGGCTCTCGCGCGCCACGCCGCGCCTGCCGGCGGCGGTGACGCAGCAGGGCGTGCGCGTGGACAAGTCGCGCAACAACTTCCTGCTGTTCGCGATGCTGTCTTCGGACAACCCGAACTTCGACCCAGTGGCGCTAGGCGACTATGCCGCGCGCAACATCGTGCCGGAGCTGCAGCGCGTGGTGGGCGTGGGCCAGGCGCAGCTGTTCGGCACCGAGAACGCGATGCGCATCTGGATCGATCCGGCCAAGCTGCAGGGCTACAACCTGTCGGCCACGGACGTGAACAACGCGATCCGCGCGCAGAACGCGCAGGTGTCCTCGGGCACGCTGGGCGACCTGCCCAACATCCCCGGCCAGGCGATTGCGGCCACGGTGGTGGTGAACGGCCAGCTGGCCAATGTCGACCAGTTCAAGGAGATCGTGCTGCGCGCCAACACAGACGGCTCGACCGTGCGGCTGAAGGACGTGGCGCGGGTGGAGCTGGGCGGGCAGTCGTATGCCACCTCGGCGCGCCTGAACGGCGTGCCCGCGGTGGGCATTGGCGTGCAGCCCACGCCCAACGGCAACGCGCTGCAGTCGGCCAAGGCGATCCGCGCCAAGATGACGGAGCTGGAGCGCTTCTTCCCGCAGGGCGTGAAGTGGACCATTCCGTACGACAGCTCGCGCTTCGTGCAGATTTCCATCACCGAAGTGGTCAAGACGCTGCTCGAAGCGATTGCGCTGGTGTTCGTGGTGATGTTCCTGTTCCTGCAGAACTGGCGCTACACGATCATCCCGACCATCGTGGTGCCGATTGCGCTCCTGGGCACCTTTGCCATGCTGCTCGCCATGGGCTTCTCGATCAACGTGCTGACCATGTTCGGCATGGTGCTGGTGATCGGCATCGTGGTGGACGACGCCATCGTGGTGGTGGAGAACGTCGAGCGCATCATGAGCGAGGAGGGGCTGTCGCCGCTCGAAGCCACGCGCAAGGCGATGAAGCAGATCTCGGGCGCCATCATCGGTGTGACGGTGGTGCTGATCTCGGTGTTCGTGCCGCTGGCGTTCTTCGCGGGCTCCACGGGCAACATCTACCGCCAGTTCTCGGCGGTGATGGTGACCTCGATCGCCTTCTCGGCCTTCATGGCACTGTCGCTCACGCCGGCGCTGTGCGCCACGCTGCTCAAGCCGGTGGAAGCCGGCCACCACCACGAGAAGACCGGCTTCTTCGGCTGGTTCAACCGCGGCTTCACGCGCACGGCCAAGGGCTATGAAAGCGTGGTCGCGCGCATCCTGCGCCGCGCCGCGCGCTACCTGATCATCTACGTGGCGATCATCGGCGCGGTGGTGTTCACCTACCTGCGGCTGCCGAGCTCGTTCCTGCCGGCGGAAGACCAGGGCAACATCATCGTGAACGTGCAGCTGCCCCCGGGCGCGACGCAGGAGCGTGCGCTGTCGGTCATGCAGCAGGTCGAGGGCTTCATCCTGAAGCAGCCCGAAGTGCAGAGCATGGTGGGCGTGATGGGCTTCAGCTTCTCGGGCCAGGGGCAGAACGCGGGCCTTGCCTTCGTGACGCTGAAGGACTGGGAAGAACGCAAGGACCCGGCCCATTCGGCCAGCGCGCTGGCGGGCCGTGCCTTCGGTGCGCTCTCGGGCATCCGCGACGCGTTCATCTATCCGCTGAGCCCGCCGCCCATTCCTGAACTGGGCAATGCCAGCGGCTTCAGCTTCCGGCTGCAGGACCGCTCGGGCGCAGGCCACGAGGCGCTGATCAACGCACGCAACCAGCTGCTGGGCATGGCCGGGCAGAGCAAGATCCTGTCGCAGGTGCGCCCCGACGGCCTGGAAGACGCGCCGCAGCTGCAGATCGACATCGACCGCGACAAGGCCAACGCACTGGGCGTGACCTTCGACGCGATCAATGCCACGCTGTCGACGGGCCTGGGTTCGAGCTACATCAACGACTTTCCGAACCGCGGCCGCCTGCAGCGCGTGGTGGTGCAGGCCGATGCGCCGGCGCGCATGCAGCCGGACGACCTGCTGCAGCTGAACGCGAGCAACACCAAGGGCCAGCCGGTGCCGCTGTCGGCCTTTGCGACCACCAAGTGGGTCAAGGGCGCGACGCAGACGGTGCGCTACAACGGCTACCCGGCCATCCGCATCAGCGGCGACGCCGCCGCGGGCTACAGCACGGGTGCCGCCATGGCCGAGATGGAAAAGCTCGCCGGGCAGCTGCCGCAGGGCTTCGGCTTCGAATGGACGGGCCAGTCGCGCGAAGAAAAGCTCGCGGGTTCGCAGGCCATCATCCTGTATGGCTTTGCGATCCTGGCGGTGTTCCTGTGCCTGGCCGCGCTGTACGAGAGCTGGTCGATCCCGCTGTCGGTGATCCTGGTGGTGCCGCTGGGCGTGCTGGGCGTGCTGCTGGCGACGATGCTGCGGGCCTACTCGAACGACGTGTACTTCCAGGTGGGGCTGATCACCATCATCGGCCTGTCGGCGAAGAACGCGATTCTGATCATCGAGTTTGCGAAGGACCTGCAGGCGCAGGGCCGGGGCATCGTCGAGTCGGCATTGGCCGCGGCCCACCTGCGGTTCCGCCCGATCATCATGACCTCGCTGGCCTTCGGCCTGGGCGTGGTGCCGCTGGTGCTCGCCTCGGGTGCCGGCTCGGCCAGCCAGCGCGCCATCGGCACGGGCGTGCTCGGCGGCATGGTGACGGGTACGGCGCTGGCCGTGATCTTCGTGCCGGTGTTCTTCGTGGTGGTGCGCAGCCTGTTCAAGGGCAGCGCGCGCCAGCACGAGGCCGACAAGCGGCACGCGGAAGCAGCCGGCATCACGGAAGAAAAAGCACATGACTAAGAAACTGATTCCCACAGCCCTGGCCGCGGCAATGCTGCTGGCCGGCTGCTCGCTGATTCCGACCTACGAACGCCCGGCGGCGCCGGTGCCCACCACCTTTCCGGGCGACCCGGCGCAGCCGGCCGGCCCGGCCGCGGCGGCCGTGCCGTGGGAAGACTTCTTCACCGATCCGCGGCTGAACGGGCTGATCCGCACCGCGCTGGAAAACAACCGCGACCTGCGCGTGTCGGTGCTCAACATCGAGCAGGCGCGCGCGCAGTTCCAGATCGAGCGCGCGGCGCTGTTCCCGGCGCTGGGCCTCACGGGCAGCGGCTCGCGCTCGAGCCCCAACCCGTACCAGGCCTTCGACAGCAGCGCGGGCAGCGTGTCGTCGCAGTACAGCGTGAACCTGGGCGTGACCGCCTGGGAGATCGACTTCTTCGGCCGCGTCCGTGCGCTGAAGGACCAGGCGCTGGCGCAATACCTGGCCACCGAGGAATCGCGCAAGGCCGCGCAGGTGAGCCTGATCGCCGCGGTGGCCACCGGCTGGCTCACGCTGATTGCCGACGACGAGCTGCTCGAACTCACGCGCCAGACGCTGGTCACGCGTGAGGAGTCGGTGCGCCTGACCAAGATGCGCTTCGACAACGGCGTGTCGTCGGAGCTCGACTTCCAGGCCGCGAACTCGCTGGCCGAAACCGCGCGCGCCTCGTATGCGCAGCAGCAGCGCACGCGCATGCAGGACGAGAACGCGCTCGCCCTGCTGCTGGGTGCGCCGGTTCCGGCCGACGCCACAGCGGGCGGCATCAAGGGCCTGGACAGCGTCAAGCCGATGCCCGACGTGCCGGCGGGCCTGCCCTCCGACCTGCTGACGGAGCGGCCCGACATCCGCGCTGCCGAGCAGCAGCTGATTGCGGCCAACGCCAACATCGGCGCGGCACGCGCCAACTTCTTCCCGCGCGTCTCGCTGACCACCACGCTGGGCACCGCGAGCAGCGAGTTCTCGGGCCTGTTCGACCGCGGCTCCAAGGCCTGGTCGTTCGCGCCGTCGGTCACGCTGCCGATCTTCGACGCGGGCCGCAACCGGGCCACGCTCGACTCGGCCAAGGCCGGGCGCGAGATTGCCGTGGCGCAGTACGAGAAGTCGATCCAGACCGCGTTCCGCGAAGTGGCCGATGCGCTGGCGGGCCGCGCCACGCTGGGCGAGCAGGTGCGTGCGCAGCGCGCGCAGGCCGATGCGGAGGCCGTGCGCTTCCGGCTCTCGGACATGCGCTACCGCAACGGGATTGCCAGCGCGCTCGACCTGCTCGATGCGCAGCGCTCGCTGTACACGGCGCAGCAATCGGCGGTCACCACGCGGCTCCTGCAGCTGCAGAACCAGGTCACGCTCTACAAGACGCTGGGCGGCGGCTGGGCCACGCCGGGCAGCAAGGGCTGAGGCTTTCGCGCGACGGACTCGAAGAGGCCTTCCGTCCTTTGGGCGGAGGGCCTCTCTATAATCGCCGGTTGATTCGAAAAAGCCCCCCGACGAGCCCCCGTTAATTGAGGACGCCAATGAGCGCAGACCCGCATTACCAGGCCACAGAAGAAGCCCACACCGGCCCGATCAAGAACCCGAAGCAACTGCTGCTCGCGGTATTTTTCTCCTTCGTAGCACCCATCCTGATCATCGTGGGCCTTGTGGCCTATGTGGTGTCGGGCAACAAGCCCGCGGGCACGGCCGAGGGCGACAACATGTCGCTGTACGGCGTGTCGAAAGATGCGCGCGACCGCGAAGTGGCCGAGCGGCTCAAGAAGGTCGGCGCCATCGAGATCCGCGATGCCAACCGCCCGCTGGCAGCCGGCGAGGCCGTCTTCAAGGCGCAGTGCGCGGCCTGCCACGCGTCTCCCGGCATTCCCGGCGCCCCGCACTACGGGGACGCTGCAGCCTGGGGCCCGCGCATCGGCCAGGGCTACGAAACGCTGCTCGACCATGCGCTGCATGGCAAGGGCGCGATGCCGGCCCAGGGCGGCGGCGACTTCGAAGACCTCGAAATCGGCCGTGCCGTGGTCTACATGGCCAATGCCGGCGGCGCCAAGTTCGCAGTGCCCGAGCGTCCCGCAGCGGCAGCGGCTCCCGCCGATGGCGCGGCTTCGGCGCCCGCGGCGGCCGCCAGCAAGTAAGCGAGCCACGCCCCCAAAGACAAAGCCGGCTTCGAGCCGGCTTTTTCATGGGCGCTGCAAGCTGCAGCTACTCTTTTGATAGCGCGATGAGCCGGCGCCCCGCCGGGCTCAGCACATGGCCGAAGCGCTGCGGCAGATCGGCCGCTTGCACCGGCTCGGGGGTCCACAGGCCCTGCTCCACCGCGTCGGCGGCCAGGCCCACGTCCTGCGTATGGACCAGCCCGAGCCCGAGGGGCGCGGCCAGGAAGAGGCGGCCCTGCTCGTCGAGCAGGCAGGCCGAAATGCCGCCCGCCGCCTGCCCGGTGTGGGCCGTGACGGCAAAGCCCGCGCCATCGGCAATGCGCCAGACGAAGGGCGCGGCCTCCAGCTCGACATACACGCGCTGCGGACCGTTCTGGAAGAACCACTGGCCTTCGTCGTCGTGGTCGTAGTTGCGCTGGATGAAGTCGATCAGCTTCTCGTGCCGCAGCATCGAGCCCTTGGCCACGGGGAAGGCGCCTTCGGCCTGGGTGCGGTCGTCGCGCATGTACCAGTTGCCGCGCGCGTCCAGGCCAAGCCAGCCGTAGCAATGCGGCACGTTGGGCCACTTGGCGAGCGCCTGTTTGACGATGTCGTCCATGGAAGCTATTTTGCGCGCGCCTGCGGCGCAGTGGATGGTGCAAACCCGGCCAGCCAGCCGCCCACGCGCTCCGGCATGCCGAGCACGTGGCCGGGCGGCGGCCCGAGCGGAAAGCCCACGTGGCCGCCGTGCGCGGGCTGCCACAGCGTGACGTGCGGGCCGACCTCGCCGGGGCCGGGCAGGCTGCTGGCCGGGATGAACGGGTCGTTGAGCGCATTGACCACCAGCGTGGGCACGCGGATCGCGCGCAGGTGCGGCTTGGACGAGCCGCGGGCCCAGTAGTCGTCGGTGTTGCGAAAGCCGTGCAGCGGCGCGGTGAACACGTCGTCGAAGGCGTAGAGGTCGCGCGCCGCAAGCAGCCGCTCGCGGTCGAACAGGCCGGGAAACTGCGCCAGCTTGGCGAGCGCCTTGGGCTTCATGGTCGAGAGGAACATGCGCGTGTAGACCAGCCGGTTGAAGCCGCGGCCGATGGCTGCGCCGCCGGCCGCCAGGTCGAGCGGCGCGGACACCGAAGCCACCGCGTTGACCACATCACGGGCCGTGTCGCCAGCCTCGCAGGCCCAGCGCAGCAGCGCATTGCCGCCGAGCGAGACGCCCGCCGCCAGCACCGGGCCTCCGCCCTGGCGCGCGTGCTGGTCGTGCATGCGCTGCAGGATCCAGCCGATCTCTTCGTAGTCGCCCGAGTGGTAGGCGCGCGGCGCCAGGTTCATCTCGCCGCTGCAGCCGCGGAAATGCGGCACCGCGAAGGCCATGCCCTGCGCGGCGGCAAAGGCCGCGAACGCCTCCGCATAGTGGCTGCGGGAGGAACCCTCCAGCCCGTGGAACAGCACCAGCAGCGGCCGCGGGCCGGGCAGGTCCGCATCGACGAAGTCGACGTCGATGAAGTCGCCGTCGGGCGCGGTCCAGCGCTCGCGGCGGTAGGCGGGCGCAGGCCCCTCGAAGCGGCGCGCATAGAGCGCCGGCCAGATGGTCTGCAGGTTGCCGCCCGGCAGCCAGCGCGGCGCCATGTAGCCCATCGACGCATGCAGGGCGGATGAAGAATAAGGCGCGTCGGCGGACATCGCTTCAGTGCAGGGTCTGGGGCAGCTCGTTCAGGTCGCTGGGCTCGCGCGCGCTGCCGGGGCTCGCGTGGTGCGCCACCAGGCGCCACCCTTCGACGGTCTTGTGATAGACGTTGGTGGCCAGCACGAAGGCATGCTTGGGGCCTTCGGCCGTGAGCACCTCGATGCGCTCGAGCACGTTGTGCACCGCGCTCGCCAATGATTCGATCTTGCGCACGCGCGCCGGCGTCGCATGGATGGCGCCGTTGCCGAACATCTGCTCGAAGGCCGCGCGGATCGCGGTGGCACCCACCAGCCGCGGGCCGCCGGGATGCACGCAGAACACCTCGTCCTCGTCGGCCCAGCAGGCCATCAGGGCATCGATGTCGCCGCGCTGCAGCGCTTCGTAGAAGGCGGCTTCGATGTCGTCGGCAGTGCCGCCGATGGCCGCGGCGGCGCGGAGTGGGGTCTTGGGCATGGGGTGATTTTGCCGCGCGATCGGTGACATGGGGCTGCACCGCTTTGGCCTTGCGGCGCACCGCGTTGCCGCAGCGCGGGCGGTTCGCCTGCTCCACTTTGGACCAAATGGTCAAAACACAACATCTGGAAACTCTCAAGTCATTGATTTAAAAGAGATTTTCCAATTGGCACGGGCCATGCTTAGGGCTTTGCGACCTCGCAACAGGAGCTTTTTGCATGAACGTCGGCATCTTCATTCCCATCGGCAACAACGGCTGGCTGCTCTCGGAAAACGCGCCGCAGTACAAGCCCAGCTTCGAGCTCAACAAGGAGATCACGCTGAAAGCCGAACGCTACGGCGTGGACTTCGTGCTTTCGATGATCAAGCTGCGCGGCTTCGGCGGCAAGACCGAGTTCTGGGACCACAACCTCGAGTCGTTCACGCTGATGGCCGGGCTCGCTGCGGTCACCACGAAGATCAAGCTCTTTGCCACGGCTGCCTCGCTGGTGATGCCGCCGGCCATCGTCGCGCGCATGGCGTCGACCATCGATTCCATCTCCAACGGACGCTTCGGCCTGAACCTCGTCACCGGCTGGCAGCGGCCCGAGTATTCGCAGATGGGCATGTGGCCCGGTGACCAGTTCTTCGGCACGCGCTACCAGTACCTCTCGGAATACATCCAGGTGCTGCGCGACCTCTGGGGCAGCGGCCGGTCGGACTTCAAGGGCGAGCATTTCAAGATGGACGACTGCCGCCTGAGCCCGCAACCGAAGGCCGACATGAAGGTGATCTGCGCGGGCCAGAGCGATGCGGGCATGGACTTCTCGGCCAAGTACGCCGACTACAACTTCTGCTTCGGCAAGGGCGTGAACACGCCCAAGGCCTTCGCGCCCGCGGCCGAGAAGCTCATCGAGGCCACGCGCAAGACCGGCCGCCACGTCACCACCTACGTGCTGATGATGGTGATTGCCGACGAAACCGACGAGGCCGCGCGCGCCAAGTGGGAGCACTACAAGGCCGGCGCCGACCACGAGGCCATTGCCTGGCTGGGCCAGCAGGGCGCGGCCGACACCAAGTCCGGCGCCGACACCAATGTGCGCCAGATGGCCGACCCGACCTCGGCCGTCAACATCAACATGGGCACGCTGGTCGGCTCCTACGCCACCGTCGCGCGCCTGCTCGACGAAATGGCCGAGGTGCCGGGCACCGAGGGCGTGCTGCTGACCTTCGACGACTTCGTGCAGGGCGTGGAGGCCTTCGGCGAACGCATCCAGCCGCTGATGAAAAGCCGCGCGCACGTGCAGAGCCCCGTGCCGTCGCAGGCCGAAGCCGAGCGCCTTGCGGCCTGAGCAGGAGCGTCACGTGAGCACTCCCGCACGCAACACCACCCTCACATCGAACACCCCGGTCGGTGCGCCGCGCCTGCCCGGCGCTCCCGCACCGCGGGTGCTGCCCGCGCGGCCCGAACCGCTCGCGCTGCATGCCACCGACTCGGCGCTGATCGTGGTCGACATGCAGAACGCCTATGCGTCGATCGGTGGCTATGTCGATTCGGCCGGCTTCGATATTTCCGGCGCGCAGGGCACCATTGCCAACATCGCGCGCACCATCGCGGCGGCGCGCGCGGCCGGCATGCTGGTGGTGTTCCTGCAGAACGGCTGGGACGCCGCGTATGTCGAAGCCGGCGGACCGGGCTCGCCCAACTGGCACAAGTCGAACGCGCTCAAGACCATGCGCGCGAAGCCCGAGCTGCAGGGCAAGTTCCTCGCCAGGGGCGGCTGGGACTACGAGCTCATTGCCGAGATGAAGCCGCAGCCCGGCGACATCGTGGTGCCCAAGACGCGCTACAGCGGCTTCTTCAACAGCACGCTCGACAGCACGCTGCGCGCGCGCGGCATCCGCCACCTGGTGTTCACCGGCATCGCGACCAACGTGTGCGTGGAGTCGACGCTGCGCGATGCCTTCCACCTCGAATACTTCGCCGTGATGCTGGAAGACGCGACGCACGAGCTCGGCGGTGCGGCCATCCAGAAGGCCTCGGTCTACAACGTGGAGACCTTCTTCGGCTGGGTCTCCACCGTCGACGACTTCGTGCGCAGCTTCGCGCCTGCCGCCGCCTGACTCCCATCGTTCAACCCACAGCAAGGAAATCCCATGCCCAAGCAAGCCATCATCCCCGCCGGAACCACCACGCCGATCGCTCCCTTCGTGCCCGGCACCATGGCCGACGGCGTCGTCTACGTGTCGGGCACGCTGCCCTTCGACAAGGACAACAACGTGGTCCATGTGGGCGACGCCTCGGCGCAGACGCGCCACGTGCTCGAGACGATCCAGCGCGTGATCGCGACGGCCGGCGGCACCATGGACGACGTGACCTTCAACATGATCATGATCAAGGACTGGGCCGACTACGCGAAGGTCAACGCGGTGTACGCCGAGTTCTTTCCGGGCACCAAGCCCGCGCGCTACTGCATCCAGTGCGGCCTGGTGAAGCCCGATGCGCTGGTCGAGATCGCCTCGATCGCCCACGTCGGCAACAAGGCCTGAGCATGCCGCTGCACTATGAAGTGCACGGGCCGGCCGATGGCGAGGCGGTGCTGCTGTCGTCGGGCCTCGGCGGTTCGGCCGCCTTCTGGCAGCCGCAGCTTGGCGCGCTGCTCGAAGCGGGCCATCGCGTGATTGCGTACGACCAGCGCGGCACGGGCCGCAGCCCCGCGGCGCTGGACGCGGGCTACGCCATTGCCGACATGGCGCGCGACGTGGTGCAGATTCTCGACGCCACGGCCACGCCGCGCTGCCACCTGGTGGGCCATGCGCTGGGCGGGCTCGTGGGCCTGCAGCTGGCGCTCGACGAGCCCTCGCGCGTGGCGAGCCTGGTGCTGGTCAATGCGTGGTCGAAGCCCAATCCGCACTCGGCGCGCTGCTTCGATGCGCGGCTCGCGCTGCTCGATGCCTGCGGACCGCGCGCGTATGTCGAGGCGCAGCCGATCTTCCTGTACCCCGCGGCCTGGTGCGCGGAACATGCGCAGCGCGTGGCCGATGAGGTCGACCATGCGTTTGCGCATTTCCCGGGCGAAGCCAACATGCGCGCACGCATCGGTGCGCTGCGCGCCTTCGACATCGACGCGCGCCTTGGCGACATCACCATGCCCTCGCTGGTGGCCGCCGCCATGGACGACGCCCTGGTGCCATGGACCTGCTCGCAGCGTCTGGCCGATGGCCTCAAGGACGTGACGCTCCACTTCATGCCGCACGGTGGCCACGCGCACAGCGTGACCGAGGCCGCCGCCTTCAACCGCAGCCTGCTCGACTTTCTCGCCCGGGTCAGCGCACCCGGTGTTCCCGCATGACCATGATGAAACCTGCTCTCGACGACGCCGCACTGGCGCTTCTTTTTACCGAGGCGCGCAGCCACAACGGCTGGACCGCCGAGCCCGTGACCGACGCGCAGATCCGGCAGATCTACGCGCTGGCCTGCATGGGCCCGACCTCGGCCAACTGCTCGCCCGCGCGCTTCGTGTTCGTTCGCACGCCCGAAGGCAAGCAGCGGCTCGCGCCGGCGCTTTCCAAGGGCAACCTCGACAAGACCATGGCCGCGCCCGTCACGGTGATTGCGGCATGGGACCGCAAGTTCTACGACAAGCTGCCCATGCTGTTCCCGCATGCCGACGCGCGCAGCTGGTTCACCGGCAGCCCCGAGGCCGCGCACGAAACCGCCTTTCGCAACGCCAGCCTGCAGGCAGCCTACCTGCTGCTGGCCGCGCGCGCGGTGGGCCTCGACGCCGGACCGATGTCGGGCTTCGACAAGGCGAAGGTCGACGCCGCGTTTTTCGAGGGCACCGACTGGAGCGTCAACTTCCTGATCAACCTCGGCCATGGCGATCCGGCCAAGGTGTTCGGCCGCCTGCCGCGGCTGGGCTTCGACGAAGCCTGCCTCCTCGCCTGAATCCCGTCACAGGAATTCCTCCTCATGCTGCTGAACGCAATGGCACCCCACCACGTCATGCCGAGCGGCGCGCCTGCCGCGCTGCCCAAGGCCGACTACCGCAACGCCATGGCGCGGCTGGGCGCGGCGGTCAACATCATCACCACCGACGGCCCCGCGGGCCGCGCCGGCTTCACGGCCTCGGCCGTGTGCAGCGTGACCGACGAGCCACCGATGCTGCTGGTGTGCCTGAACCGCTCGGCCTCGGTGTACCCCGCGTTCACTGCCAACGGCGTGCTCTGCGTGAACGTGCTCGCGGCAGGACACCAGGCGCTCTCGGGCCTGTTCGGCGGCAAGACGCCGATGGACGAGCGCTTTGCCGCGGGCCGCTGGAGCCGCAAGGCCACGGGCTCGCCGGTGCTCGAAGATGCTGCGGCCTCGTTCGATTGCCGCGTGGTGCAGGCTACGAGCGCGGGCACGCACGACGTGCTGTTCTGCGAGGCGCTGGCGATTGCCATAGGCGGCAAGGCGCAGAGCCTGATCTATTTCGATCGGCGCTATCACGAGATCGCGGCGCCGCCGCAGCACTGACCGTCCCGGGGCGTTTGCATGGCTCCTTCCCCTCTGGGGGAAGGTTGGGATGGGGGCTTGCAGAGCGCCCAACAGGTACGCCGCTTGCCCCCACCCCTGCCCTCCCCCGGAAGGGGAGGGAGCAAGACTCAGCGGACCGTGATGCCCTGCAGCACGATGCGCTGAACGTTCTCCACCGTCTGCTCGAAGAAGGCCGGGTCTTCCAGCGTATGCCCCGTCAGCGCCTGCACCTGCACGCCGAAATCGGCGTAGTGCTGCGTGATGGCCCAGAGCGCGAAGATCAGGTGGTGCGGATCGACCGGCGCGAGCTTGCCGGCGGCGATCCATGAACGGATGACCTCCGACTTGCGCTCCACCAGCGTGCGCAGTTCGCGGTCGAGCTCGTCGCGCAAGAGCGGCGCGCCCTGGATCATTTCGAGGCAGAACAGGCGCGATGCATCGGGCCGGTCGCGCGAGACCACGAGCTTGCGGCGGATGTAGCCGCCGATGGCTTCGCCCGGGTCCTGCTCGGCGCTGAAGCCTCGCAGCGGCTCGAGCCACAGCGCGAGCAGGTCGCGCAGCACGTTGACGTACAGCTCTTCCTTGTTGGCAAAGTAGTAGAGCAGGTTGCTCTTCGACACATCGGCGCGCGCCGCCACCTGGTCGATCGACGTGCCATGCAATCCGAAGCGCGAGAACAGGCCCAGCGCGGCGCCCAGGATGGCGCTGCGCTTGTCCTCGATCTGGCGCAGCCTGCGGCTCACCGCGGACGCGCTGCGCACGGCGGGCTTCGCGCGCTCGCGCGCCGGGCCCTTCACCGGGATCTTCTTCTTGGTGCTGCTGGCTGCGGCCAGCGCCTTGGTCTTCGGCATCTTCCCTCGCTTCGTCGATTACTTGCGGACTCTTCTTCCAACGCGCACCACTGTAAGGCCGCGGTGCATCGCGTTGCGCCAGCGCGGCCTCAAGGCACGGCCGGCACGCACCATGCTGACGCGGCCAACGCGTTTTGTCCATTTGGTCCAACTGGCACAGACGTTGCATGGCGAAAGGCATGCCAAGCACGAGGACCGACACATGAGCACCCTGCTGTCCGTACCCATCATCGATCTCGCGCCCTACTTCGCCGGCACGGCCGAAGGCAAGGCGCAGGTTGCGGCCAAGGTCGACGAGGCCTGCCGCAGCATCGGCTTTCTGGTCATCACCAACCACGGCATTCCCGCCGAGCTGATCGCGCGCGTGTCGCGGCTCTCGCGCCAGTTCTTCGACATGCCGCTGGCCGAGAAGCGCAAGGTCGACCGCCCGCGCGAAGACGCGGTGCGCGGCTACAGCGCGGTCGGCGAGGAAGGGCTTTCCTACAGCCTGGAAGAGGCCGCGCCCGGCGACCTGAAGGAATCGTTTTCCATCGGCCCCTCCAACGTGCCGGACGACGACTACCACCGCGGCCCTGCCGCCGGCCCGCACTTCGAGCCCAACAGCTGGCCGCCGATCGACGGTTTCCGCGAAGCTTATGAAAGCTACTTCGAGGCCATGAGCGATCTCTCGCGCTCGCTGATGCGCATCTTCGCGCTCGGCCTTGCGCTGCCCGAGACCTTCTTCGACGACAAGATCGACAGGCACATCAGCATGTTCCGCGTGCTGAGCTATCCGCCGCAGCGCGAAGCGCCGCTGCCGGGCCAGCTGCGCGCGGGCGCGCACAGCGACTACGGCAGCCTCACCATCGTGCTGCCCGACGACAAGGGCCTGCAGGTGTTCAACAAGGCGGGCCAGTGGGTCGACGTGCCGCAGGTGGAAGGCGGCCTGGTGGTCAACATTGCCGACCTGATGATGCAGTGGACCAACGACCAGTGGGTGTCGACGCTGCACCGCGTGGTCAACCCGCCGTTCGAGGTGGCCAGCACCAACCGCCGCCAGTCGCTGGTGTTCTTTCACCAGCCCAACTACGACGCGATGGTCGAGTGCCTGCCGAGCTGCCTCGCGCCGGGCGAGCAGCCGAAGTACGCACCCATTTCTTCGGGCGACCATCTCACGTCGAAGTTCGTGAAGCAGACGACCTTTGGTGGGACCAAGGTGGCGGTCTAGATGAAGTCCTGCTTTTCTGTTCGTCGGCGTGTGTGTTTGGTGCGTGGTTTGGGGCACTGCCGTTCAGGGCGCGATCTCGCCGACGGGGTACGCGGCGAAGCGAATGTCCTCCGGCCTTCGGCCTCCCCCTTGATTTCGCTGCGCAAGGCACCCCATCGACGTGACCGTTGGTCAGAGCAGTCGTTGATCGGCGATGCAACAGCAGCGTGTCCAGGTGCACAGAGCATCGGGTGCTCCCCGCAGCGAAATCAAGGAGGAGGCCGAAGGCCGGGGGACATTCGCGGAGGGGAGTACCCGGTGATCTGTGCACACGCCCCGAGCAAGAACGCCAGAACCACCACGAACGCGCAATGAGCACCTGACATGCCCCATCTCTCCTACGTCAACGTCTTCGCAAAGGACGTGGTCGCGCTCAGCGGCTTCTACCAGCGCGTGTTCGGCTTCCCCGAGATCGAGGCGATCCGCTCGCCGATCTTCCGCGGGCTCGACACCGGCAAGTCGAGCCTCGGCTTCAACGCGCTCGAGGCCTACGAGCTGCTGCACCTGGCCGAATTTTCCGACACACGTGGCGTGAAGTTCCTGCTGAACATCGACGTCGACAGCAAGGACGACGTGGACCGCATGGTGCCCGTCGCGCTCGAGGCCGGCGCCACGCTGGTGAAGCCGCCCTACGTCACCTACTACAACTGGTACCAGTCGGTGCTGCTCGACCCCGAGGGCAATGTGTTCCGCATCAACTTCATGATGTGACGCGCGCGGCGCGCCTTCCCTTCTTCCTTCCCTTCTTCCTTCCCTCTCGACACGCTCCCCACGAAAGGTTGCTCCATGCTGCTGCGCACTCCCACCCACGGCTTCGCCCTTGGCCTTGCATCGGCGCTCGCGGCCGGCGGCGCGTTGTTCGCGCTGCCCGCCGCGGCGGCCGACGGCTTCACGCTCAAGGACAAGCCGAAGATCGCCATGCTCTACTTCGGTCCGAAGAACGACGGCGGCTGGACGCAGGCCTTTGACGAAGCGCGCGTGAAGATCGAGAAGGAGATCGGCCAGAAGATCCAGTTCGTCGAGAACGTGCCCGAGGACGCGTCGGCCATCAAGCCCGCGGCCGAGAAGTTCATCCAGCGCGGCGCCAACATCGTGATCGGCACCGCCTTCGGCTACTCCGACAGCTTCAAGGACCTGGCCGCCAAGTACCCCGGCGTGGCTTTTCTCAACGGCTCGGGCACCACCAACGGCAGCAATCTCGAATCGTTCTACGGCCGCACCTACGAGAGCCAGTATCTCTGCGGCATGGCCGCGGGCGCAGCCTCCAAAAGCGGAAAGCTCGGCTTCGTGGCGGCCAACCCCTTCGGCGTGGTGAACTGGACCATCAATGCCTTCGCGCTGGGTGCGCAGAAGATGAACCCCAACGCCACGGTCAACGTGATCTACACCGGCGCCTGGAACGACCCGGTGAAGGAACGCGCCGCCGCGGCCGCGCTGATCGACCAGGGCGCCGACGTGATCGGCCAGCACGTCGACTCGCCCACGCCGCAGATCGTGGCGCAGGAGCGCGGCGTGTACGGCACCGGCCACCACCGCGACCTGCGCCAGTTCGCGCCCAAGGCCACGCTGTGCTCGTCGGTGTGGGTGTGGGACCGCTTCCTGACGCCCGAGCTCAAGAAGATCATGGCCGGCAACTGGAAGCCCGGCCAGTACGGCGCCTTCATCGAGATGAAGGACGGCGGCACCGACATCGCAGGCTTCGGCCCCGCGGTGCCCAAGGACAAGGCCGCGCAGATCACGGCCGAGCGCGACGCGATCATGAAGGGCAAGCAGGTCTACGCCGGCCCGCTCGCCGACCGCGACGGCAAGGAGCGCGTGGCCAAGGGCGCGGTGCTGTCGGATGCCGACCTCTGGAAGATGGACTGGTTCGTCAAGGGCGTGGTCACGCAGAAGTAAGCAGGCCGGCCGATGCCCAACGCGCTCCAGCTCACCGGCATCCGCAAGTCCTTCGACGGCTTTGCGGCGCTGACCGACGCGCACTTCGAAGCGCGCTGGGGCGAAGTGCATGCGCTCCTGGGCGAGAACGGTGCGGGCAAGTCCTCGCTCATGAACATCGCGGCCGGGCTCTATGCGCCGGAGGCGGGCCAGCTGCTGGTCGACGACAACCTGGTGCACTTTGCCGGACCGCGCGATGCGGCCAGGCACCGCATCGGCATGGTCCACCAGCACTTCAAGCTGGTGCGGCCGTTCACGGTGGCGCAGAACATTTTGCTCACCGCGCCCGCGCCGGCCGAGTTCCAGAGCCACGGGGAGCGCCTGCGCGAGATTTCGCGCGACATCCGCAACAAGGCCTCGGAGCTGGGCTTCGAGATCGATCCGTCGAAGCGCGTCGATGCGTTGTCGATCGCGGAACAGCAGCGCGTCGAGATCCTCAAGGTGCTGCTGGCGGGCGCGCGCATCCTGATCCTCGACGAGCCGACCGCGGTGCTGACCGACCAGGAAGCCGCGCGCCTCCTGCAGACGGTGCGGGGCCTCGCGCGCGGCGGCTCTGCCGTGGTGCTGGTCACGCACAAGATGGCCGACGTGAAGACCTATGCCGACCGCGTGACGGTGATGCGCGGCGGCCGCACGGTGGCCACGCTGGAGCCCGGCGCCACCTCGGTGGCCGAGCTCGTGAAGCTCACGGTGGGCGAATCGGTTGCCACGCAGGGCTTCGAGCCCGCGAAGTCGCCGCGCGGCCCGGTGCGGCTCACGGTGCGCGGCCTGCGCTCGGCCGCATCGCCCGAGGGCCGCCGCGTGCTCAATGGCGTCGACCTCGAACTGCATGCGGGCGAAATCTACGGCCTGGCCGGTGTCGGCGGCAACGGGCAGGGCGAGCTGGCCGGCGCCATCATGGGCCTGCCGGATGCCGGCGGGCCGCTCGAAGGCGAGATCCATCTGAGCGGCCACGGCGACCTCAAGGCCATGCCCGCACCCGAGCGCCGCAACGTGGGCATTGCCACGATCCCGGCCGACCGCTACGGCCTCGCGCTGGCCGGCAGCCTTTCGGTGGCCGAGAACTACGCGATCGGCCGCGTGCACACGGGCCGCTACGGCCCCGCCTGGCATCTGCGGCGGCGCCGCATCCAGGACGATACGCAGGAAGCGGTTCGCGCCTTCGATGTGCTGGGGGTGCGCTCGGTGGCGCAGAAGGCCGCGCTGCTGTCCGGCGGCAACGCGCAGAAGCTGGTGCTCGCGCGCGAGTTCGGCAAGGCCCCCTCGCTGGTGCTCGCGCACAGCCCGAGCCGCGGGCTCGACGTGCGCGCGAGCGCCGAGGTGCATGCGCGGCTGCGCGCCGCACGCGACAGCGGCGCCGCGGTGCTGCTGATCAGCGAAGACCTCGACGAGGTGCTGCAGCTGGCCGACCGCGTGGGCGTGATGACGCGCGGGCGCATTGCCGGCGAATTCGCGCAGCCGGCCGACCGGCAGGCCATCGGACAGGCGATGGTGGACCATGGTTGACGCCACGCTCGCGGCCATCGCGCAGCCGGCGCAGACCGATCCGGAGGCCGCGCTCCGGGTGCGGCGCCAGCCGCTGGCGCGCCGGCGCTATGCGCTGGAGATCCGCCAGCACATGGGATGGCGGCGGCAGGCGCTGATCCTTGCGGCAGCGCTCCTCGTCGGCCTGGCGATTTCCGCCGCCATCCTGGTGGCGGCCGGCGTTCCCGCCAACGAGCTCGCCAACGAGTTCGTGATGCAGACCTTCTTCGACGGCCAGAACTTGCGCGCCGTGCTGTTCCAGGCTGCGCCCATGGTCCTCGTGGGCCTGGCCGGCTCGCTGGCGTTTCGCGCGCGCTTCTGGAACCTGGGGCTCGAGGGCCAGATGATCTGGGGTGCCATCGGTGCGACGGCCGTCTCGATGTGGCAGATCGGCCCCGAGCCGCTGCGCCTGCCGCTGATGTTCGCGGCCGCCATCGGCTGCGGGCTGCTCTGGGTGCTGGGGCCGGCGTGGCTGAAGATCAGGCTCGGCGTGAACGAGATCATTTCCACGCTGATGCTCAACTACATGGCGGCCAACTTCCTGCTGCACCTGGTCTACGGTAGCTGGAAGGACCCGAAGGACAACTTTCCCTATTCGCCGCAGTTCCGCGCCTTCGAGCGGCTGCCCGAACTGGGCGCCGGCGTGAGCAGCGCCATCGTGCTCGCGGCCGTGGTGGCGCTCTTCGCATGGTGGCTGGTGGGCCTGAGCCGCGCCGGGCTGTACCTGCGCTTCGTCGATGCCAATCCGCGCGTGGCGCATGCCAATGGGGTGCCGGTGCGCCGCACCATCTACGGTGCCGTGCTGCTGTCGGGCGCAATGGCCGGGCTCGCGGGCCTTGCGGTGGCCGCCGGGCAGGAAGGGCGGCTCACGCAGGCCTTCTACCAGGGCTACGGCTTCTCGGGCATCCTGATTGCCTTTCTTGCGCGCAACAACCCGCTCGCGGCCACCGTGGTGGCGCTGCTGGTGGCGGCGCTGTTCGTCACCGGCCGCAGCCTGCAGGTGTTCTACCAGGTGCCGTTCTCGATGGTGCAGCTGATCCAGGCCATCATCGTGGTGTGCGTGGCGGCCAGCGATTTCTTCATTCGCCATCGGCTGCGGCGCGTGGGTGCGGAGGCTGTGCAATGAGCGGCGGCATCGTGCTGAACTGGCTCGCGAGCACGCCCGATTTCGCGGTGCCCTATGCGCTCGCGGCGCTGGGCCTGATCATCAGCGAGCGCGCGGGCGTGCTGTCGCTCGGCGCCGAAGGGCTGATGTTGGTCGGAGCGCTCGCGGGCATCGGCGCGCAGCTTGCCATGGGGCAGCCGGCCGTGTCGCTGGTGATGGCGATGCTCGCGGCCAGCGCGGTGTCGCTGCTGTTCGCGGTGATGGTGATCTGGCTGCGCGTGAACCAGGTGATCGCGGGGCTCGCGCTGGTGTTCTTCTGCCAGGGCCTCACGGCACTCGTCGGCTCGCTGGCCGAATGGACCAACCATGCCACCGAGGGCATCGGCGCGATGGCGCTGTGGCCGCTGTCGCTCCTGCCCGGCGCCGGCCGGCTGTTCGAGCAGAACGCGATGGTCTGGCTCACGCTGCCGATCTTCCTGGCGGTGGCGTGGTTCTTCTCGCGCACCTCGGCCGGGCTGCGGCTGCGCGCGGTGGGCGAGAACCCGCAGGCGGCCGATGCGGCCGGCATCCGCGTTGCCATGTGGCGGCTGGCCGCGGTGCTCGCGGGCGCGGCGCTGGTGGGGCTGGCGGGCGCATACATCTCGGTGGTCAGCACCAAGCTGTGGATCGCGGGCATGACCGGCGGGCGCGGCTGGATCGCGGTGGGGCTGGTGATCTTCGCGCGCTGGTCGCCGTGGAAGGCGCTCGCGGGCGCACTGCTGTTCGGCTGCATCGAGGCGCTGATCCCGCAGCTCGCGGCGGCCGGCGTGCAGCTGCCGCAGTACTTCGTGATGATGACGCCCTATGCGGTGACGCTCGGGGTGATGGTGTGGGTCGCGCTCTCGCGGCGCGGCGCCGACGAAGAACCCGGTGCGCTGGGCCAACCCTATGTGCGGGAAGAGCGCCGATGAAGGCCTGGGTCTACAACGAGGAGCGCGAGCTCGACGCGGCGCAGTTCGCCGACTACCTGGACCCGGCCACCACCGCGGTCGTGTCCATCGACATGCACCGGGGCCACCTGGACGACAGCCCCGACTGCCCCTGCCCCGCCCCGCGGGCGCGCGACGTGGTGGCGCCCATCGACACCTTCCATGACGCGGTGCGCGCGCTGGGCGTTCGCATCGTGCACATCAGGTCGGTGCTGCGGCCCGGCGGCGTGGACGACGTCCACGGCATTCCGTCCGCATGGCGGCGCACCTTTCCGCTGCACGTGGGCGCAATACCGAATGCCGACGCGCACGCCATCGAAGGCTCGAAGTGGACCGAGTGGGTCACGCGCGTTGCGCCCGGCGACATGCGCGTGGACAGCAAGCGGCGCCTCTCGGCCTTCTACCCGACCGATCTCGACTTCCTGCTGCGCAACCAGCGCATCGAGACGGTGGTGCTCAACGGTGGCTTCACCGACTGCTGCGTGCTCAACACCGCCTTCGACGCCAGCAACCGCAACTACCGCGTGATCGTATTGCGCGACCTGGTGCGCGGCACCGATGCGCATCTGGAAGGCGCGGCGCTTGCGATGGTGTCGCTGCACCTGGGGCTGGTCATGGACTCGCACGAGCTGCTGGGCCGATGGCGCGGCGGCCTCCGTTCTTCCGTCAACCCGATTCGCTGACACCGATGCTGAACTCCATTCCCCTCGTCGACCTTGGCGGCAACCTCGACCCGGGCGTTCCCTCTGCCAGGAAGGCGGCCCTGCAGCTTCACGAAGCGCTGAGCACCATCGGCTTTGCCTACATCTCGGGACACACCGTACAGCGCGCCACGCGCGACGCGGCCTTTGCGGCCTCGCGCGAGTTCCACGCCTCCACCCTCGAGCAAAAGCGCTCCCTCGCGATCAATGCCTTCCATCGCGGCTACATGGGCATGGCCACCTCGACCATCGTGACCTCGTCGGTGGCCAGGGTCACCAGGCCCAACATGAGCGAATCGCTGATGCTCATGCACGAACTGCCGCCGGACGACGCAGGCCTTCTCGCCGGCCTGCCGATGCAGGGGCCAAACCAGTGGCCCGGATGGCTGCCGGGCTTCAAACCCGCCATGACGCAGTACGTGAGCGAGGTCGACGCACTCGGCCGCTACATCGTGCGCCTGATCGCGATGAGCCTGGGCCTGGAGGCCACCGCGCTCGACCACCACTTCGACCACCCCACCACCTTCCTGCGCGCGTTGCACTATCCCCCGCAGCCGCCGGTCGAAGACGACCAGATGGGCTCGGCGCCCCACACCGACTACGGGATCATCACGCTGCTCGCGCAGGACGACTCCGGGGGCCTGCAGGTGCGCCCGCGCGGCGGCGACTGGATCGAGGCGCCGCCGATTCCGGACACCTATGTGCTCAACGTCGGCGACATGCTCGCGCGCTGGACCAACGACCGCTTCGTGTCCACGCCGCACCGCGTCATCAACCGCTCGGGGGGCGACCGCTATTCGCTGCCCTACTTTCTCGACCCCGGCATGGACGCGCTGATTGAATGCCTGCCGACCTGCACCGACGCGCAGCATCCGCCCCGCTACGAGCCGGTGTCCTACGGCGAGTACCTGCTCGAGAGGCTCGACAAGAACTACGCCTACCGCAAGCCGGCGAACGCCTGAACGGCCTCTTCTTCTTTTCTTCTCTTCCCAGGACGCAACCATGAAAGCCTTCTCCCGCCGCGACTGCCTGCAAGCCATGGCCGCCGCAGCCGGCATGTCCGCACTCGCGATGCCGGGCATGTCGTTCGCCGCGCAGAACCTCGTCGTCAACACCTACGGCGGACGCTGGGAAAAATTCTGGCGCTCCGACCTGATGCCCACGTTCATGAAATCGGCCGGCGTGGAAACTACGCTCGACGTTGGCCTGGGCAAGAACTTCGTGGCCAACCTGCGCGCAGCCGGCGTTGCGAAGCCGCCCTACAGCATCCTGATGGTCAACGAGAACATCGCAAGCCTGGTGCGTGCCGAAGGCTACTTCGAGCCCATTCCCGCGGCCAAGGTGCCCAACCTCGCAAGCGTGTACCCGATCCTGCGCAATGCCGAGGACAACGGGGTGCGCGGCATTGTCTCGACCATCGGCATCGGCTACCGCAAGGACCTGGTGAAGACACCGCCCAAGGCGTGGTCGGACCTGTGGAGCAACCCCGAGTTCAAGGGCAAGATCGGCCTCTACCAGATCGGCAACACGGCCGCGATGCTGTTCCTGCTGATGACGGCCAAGCTCTACGGCGGCTCGCAGGACGCGATCGACCGCGCCTTCACCGAGATCAAGAAGCTCCTGCCGTTCACGCAGGCCGACTGGAGCGGCACCCTGTCGACCATGCTCACGCGCGGCGACGTGACGGTGGCGGTGATCGACTTCCCCGAGATCGTGGCCCTGCAGAAAAAGGGCGTGCCCGTGGAGATGGTGGTGCCCACCGAGGGCGTGCTGGCCTTCGAACAGTCGTTCAACGTGCTGAAGAATGCGCCGGCCAAGGAAGAGGCTTACAAGTACCTCGACTTCATCCTGCGCCCCGACGTGCAGGAAATGATGGCCAAGGAGTTCTTCACCTCGCCGACCAACACCCGGTCGAAGCTTTCGCCCGACCTTGCCAAGGACGTGCCGGTGAGCGGGGACCGCATGAAGTCGATCTTCCAGTTCGACTGGGCCAAGGTGAACCCGCAGGTCGCGGCCATCACCGACCGCTGGAACCGGGAGATGAAGTGAGCGAAACCGCCTCCGCACGCGCCGCCACGGGCCGCCGCACCACGCGGGTGTCGCTCGACGGCCTGCGCAAGCACTTCGACAACGCACCCGCGCCGGCCATCTCGCACCTCGACCTCAAGACCGAGGAAGGCGAATTCATCTCGCTGCTGGGCCCGAGCGGCTGCGGCAAGACGACCACCCTGCGCTGCGTGGCCGGGTTCGAGTTTCCCGACGAAGGCCGCGTGCGCCTGAACGACGAGGACATCACCGACCTGCCGCCCGAGAAACGCGACATCGGCATGGTGTTCCAGAACTACGCGCTGTTTCCGCACCTGACGGTGTGGCGCAACCTGGCGTTCGGCCTGGAGATGCGTGGCATCGGCAAGGCCGAGTGCAAGCGCCGCATCGACGACGTGCTCGCGATGGTGCAGCTCACCGCCTTGGCCGAGCGTTATCCGCGCCAGCTCTCGGGCGGCCAGCAGCAACGCGTGGCGCTGGCGCGCGCGCTGGTGATCGAGCCGCGCCTGCTGCTGCTCGACGAACCGCTCGCGAACCTCGACGCGGTGCTGCGCGAGGACATGCGCGTGTTCATCCGCGAGCTGCAGAAGCGCGTGGGCATCACCACGCTCTACGTGACGCACGACCAGTCGGAAGCCATGGTGATGTCCGACCGCGTGGCCGTGATGCTCGGCGGCAAACTGCTGCAGTTCGACGTTCCCGAGGCGATCTACATGCGCCCGCGCAGCGTGGAAGTGGCGCGCTTCATCGGCCGCTCGAACCTCATCGAAGGCAGCGTCGAAGGCCTGACCGACGAACCCGGTCCATATCCCACCTACCGCGTGAGCACCGCACTCGGCAGCGTGCCGGCAAGCCACGACCAGCCCCTTGCGACAGGGCAGCCGGTGCACGTGACGATCCGCCCCGAGGCGATCCGCTTCCGCAACGACGGGCCTTACGCCGGGCGCGTGCAGTCGGCCTACTTCCTCGGCAGCACGGTCGAGCACACGGTGCAGTGCGCCGGTGGCCAGGGCCTGCTGGTGCAGACGTCGCCGGGCCGGCGCATGGACGCCGGCGCCCAGGCGGCCTTTGCCTTCGACCCGGGCCACGCCTGGATCATCGTGGCCGCGCCATGAGCGCAGCGCCAAGGGTGCGCCAATGAGCGCCGTGATGACAGCCGAAGCGCCGCCGCGCAGCAGCGCCCGGCGCAAGGCGCGCCCGGGACGCGGCGCGTTCTGGCTGATCGCACCGGCGCTGGTGCTGATCGGCGTGTTCCTGGTGCTGCCCTACCTGAACATCATCGCCATGAGCCTGCGGCCCACGGCCGTGGGGGCACCCTATGGCGCGGGCTTCACGCTCGGCAACTACGCCCATGCGCTCGGCGACGGCTACATCCTCGGCGTGCTGGCCGACACGCTTGTGCTCGGCGCGACGACCGTGCCCATCTGCCTGCTGCTGGGCTACCCCGTGGCCTACCACCTGGCGCGCACGCGTTCGCGCTGGGGCAGCCTGCTGTATGTGCTGGTGCTGTCGCCGCTCCTGGTGGGCGTGGTGGTACGCAGCTTCGGCTGGCTGATCCTGCTGTCGGGCAACGGCGTGATCAACCGCGTGCTGATCGATCTCGGGCTGGTCGAGACCGGGCTGCAGCTCATGAACAACCGCCTGGGCGTGACAGTCGCGCTGGTGCATGTGTTCCTGCCGTTCATGATCCTGCCGCTGGTGGGTGTGATCCAGAGCATCGACCCGACGCTGGAGCAGGCCGCGCGCTCGCTCGGCGCCTCCCGGTTCAAGGTGTTCTGGCGGCTCGTTCTTCCGATGTCGTGGCCCGGCATCCAGGCGGGCACGGTCCTGGTGTTCGTGCTCACGCTGAGCGCCTACGTGACGCCGGTGATGCTGGGCGGCGCGCAGGTCAAGACAATGTCAGTGCTCGTGGTGCAGAACCTGATCGACAACTTCCAATGGCCCACCGGTGCAGCGCAGGCGCTGGTGCTCTCGGCCTGCGGCATGGTGGCGGTGTGGGTCTATGCTCGCCTCACCGGGCGCTTCATGAAGGGCTTGCAATGAGAACGAAGCGCAAGCCCCTGGCCACACGCGTGGCCGATGCCATGGGCCTGGCGTACGTCGGCGCGGTCTACGTGTTCCTGCTGCTGCCGATCGCGGTGATCGTGCTGATGTCGCTCAACGCAGGCGAGTTCCTGACCTTTCCGCCGCAGGGCATCTCGCTGCGCTGGTTCGGCGCGCTGTTCGCCAACGAGGCCTTCATGCGCGCCATCGGCACCTCGCTGCAGGTGGCGGCAATCGCGACCGTGTGCTCGACCGTGATCGGCGTGGCTGGCGCGCTTTACGTGGTGCGCCATGCCACGCGGCTGCGCGAGGGCCTGCGCATGCTGTTGATGCTGCCGCTCATGCTGCCCGAGATCCTCACGGCGATCGCGCTGCTGTTCTTCCTGTACGCGAGCGGCGTCGGCACGCGCACGATGTTCGGGCTGCTGGTGGGCCACGTGCTGGTCACGCTGCCCTATGTGTTCACCAACGTCGCGTCGTCGCTCTACAACCAGGACGGCTCGCTGGAGCAGGCCGCGCGCAGCCTCGGCGCTTCGCCGTGGCAGGCCTTCGTGCGCGTGACGCTGCCGCTGATCAAGCCGGGCATCATCACGGGCGCGCTGTTCGCGTTCGTGATCTCGTTCGACCTGTTCAACATGTCCCTGCTGCTCAAGGGCATCGGCATGACGACACTGCCGCTGCAGCTGTTCGACTACCTGCGCTGGGACTTCGACCCGACGGCTGCGGCCGTGTCGACGGTGAGCATCGTGGTCACGCTGGTGGCCGTCGTCTGGGTCGACCGCACCGTGGGGCTGCGCCCGCTGCGTTTCGGCTAGGGCTGGAGCCAGCGGCGCGCCACGGCCTGCATGTCGCCCTGCGCAGCCTCCCACACCAGCTCCGGCGCCGCCACGTGCACACCCGGCGGCGCGATGCGCAGCGCCAGGTCGACCAGCTCGGCCACCTTCGACGCGCGCACCGGCTGCTCGCTCGTCGGCACCATGAAGCGCACGATGGAGAGCATCCACGCCGCGAGCCTTTCGGCGGGGTTGGCGAACTTTGCGTTGAGCGGCTTGCGCGCCGAGCGCACGAGGATCACGCGGTCGAAGCCGTTGGCGACCACGGCCTGCTCGTCGAGGCTCGCAAGGCCGCGCTTGAGTGCCTCGGGCAGCCTGCCCTGGTCGTGCGGCTGCACGATGGCCAGCGTTTGCACGCCGCAGGCGCGCAGCCAGCGCGCGAGCTCGGGCAGGTCCGAAGGCTGCGGCACCCAGAGCGCGCGTTCGCGGTCGTGGTAGAGCCGCGGCGGGTCGAAGGCGATGACCGCGCTGTCGGCCGATGCCAGCGGCCATTGCGCGATCGGCAGGCCGGGGGCGAGGTAGGTTTCAACGCCGCGCAGCCCGTCGCGGATGGGCTCGCGCGCCAGCACGCGCGCATGGGCGAAGCGGTGGCTGCCCGCCAGGCGGCGCAGCAGCTCCTGGCCCAAGGCGCCGGTCGCGCCGGCCATCAGCAGCGTGCCGGCGCCTGCCGCCGCAGCGGGCAATGCTGCGCGGTTCGCGCCTTGCAGCGCATGGAGAGGATCGAGGGCCATGGAGCCTTCTATGCTAACTTCGGCTTCCTTCTGCGGAGGTAATGCAAATGACGATGATGAAACGCTGGCTCCTGATTCTTGCGGCGGCGCTGTCGCTGAGCGGCTGCGGCTACAACCAGTTCCAGTCGCTCGACGAGGCCAGCAAGTCGGCCTGGAGCGAGGTGCTCAACCAGTACCAGCGGCGCGCCGACCTGGTGCCCAACATCGTGGCCACCGTGAAAGGCGAGGCCAGCTTCGAGCAGGACACGCTCACCAAGGTGATCGAGGCGCGCGCCAAGGCCACCTCGATCCAGGTCTCGCCCGAGACGCTCAACAACCCCGAGGCCTTCAACAAGTTCCAGCAGGCGCAGGGCGAGCTTTCCTCAGCGCTCTCGCGGCTCATGGTGGTGGCGGAACGCTATCCGGAGCTGAAGGCCAACCAGGCCTTCCGCGACCTGCGCGTGACGCTCGAAGGCACCGAGAACCGCATCACCGTGGCGCGCAACCGCTACATCCAGACGGTGCAGGAGTACAACGTGCTGGCGCGCAGCTTCCCGACCAACATCACGGCCAAGATCTTCAGCTACCAGCCCAAGCCCAACTTCTCGGTGCAGAACGAAGCGCAGATCTCGACGCCACCCACGGTCGATTTCAGTGCACCTAAAAAGTAAGACGCCCGCCTGATGGCTCTTGCCCTCTTCCGCCGCGCACTGGCCACCGTCCTGCTGGCTGCGGCCGCATGGGGCGGTCTTGCGGCGGCGGCATGGGCACAGGGCCTGCTGCCGGTGCCGGCGCTCACGGCGCGGGTGATCGACCAGACGCAGACGCTGGCCGACTCCGAGCGCGCCGATCTCGAAGCCAAGCTGGCCGCATTCGAACAGCGCAAGGGCTCGCAGATGGTGGTGCTGATGGTGCCCACCACCGAGCCCGAAGACATTGCGAGCTATGCCAACCGCGTGGGCAACGCCTGGAAGATCGGGCGCAAGGAGGTCGGCGACGGCATCCTGGTGATCGTGGCCAAGAACGACCGCAAGATGCGCATCGAAGTGGCCAAGGCGCTCGAGGGCGCGGTGCCCGACCTGGCGGCCATCCGCATCATCGACGAGGAGATGAAGCCGCGCTTTCGCAACAACGACTTCGCGGGCGGGCTGAACGCGGCCGTGGCCCGGCTCATCGGGCTGGTCGACGGCGAGGCGCTGCCCGCGCCTTCCAGTGGCGACGGCGGCAAGGATTCCAGCGAAGGCATCGACTGGGAGAACCTCGCGATCTTCCTGTTCGTGGGCGTCTTTATCGCGGCGCCGATCGTGCGCTCGATCGTCGGCAAGAAGCTGGGCTCGGTGGTCATGGGCGGCGGCATCGGCGTGATTGCCTTCCTCATCACGACCAGCATCGTCATCGCGGTGCTGGCGGGCCTGGCGGCGCTGATGGTGTCGCTGTTCTCGGCCGTGGCTGCGACGAGCCCGGGACGCCGCGGCGGTGGTGGTGGCGGCTTCGGTGGTTGGGGCGGCGGCGGTGGCGGCGGCTGGAGCAGCGGCGGCAGCAGCGGCGGCGGCGGTGGCTTCAGCTCCGGCGGCGGCGGCGATTTCGGGGGCGGCGGCGCCTCGGGGGACTGGTAGGCATGGCAACGGCAACGCTTTTCTCGAAGCTGGCCCGCATCTGGCGCCACCAGTGGATGGATGAAGCCGATGTGCGGCGCGTGCTGCCCGATGCCGCCATGGAACGCCTCGCGGCGCGCGTGGCCGCGAGTGAGCGCCGCCACAGCGGCGAGATCCGCATCTGCGTGGAGGCGGGCCTGCCATGGTCCTACCTGCGGCGCGATGCTTCGGCGCGCGAGCGTGCCGTCACGCTGTTCGGCAAGCTGCGCGTGTGGGACACCGAGCACAACAACGGCGTGCTGATCTACCTGCTGCTGGCCGAGCATGCGATCGAGATCGTGGCCGACCGCGGCATCGACGCGCGCGTCGACGATGCCGAATGGGCCGCAATGGCGCAGCGCATGGGCGCGGCCTTCCGCGAAGGCCGCTTCGAGGACGGGCTCACGCAGGCGCTGGAAGAGATGTCGGCCTTGCTGGTGGCGCATTTTCCGTTGGGCGAGAACGAGCCCGACACCAACGAGCTGCCCGACGAGCCCGTGGTTCTTTGAATTTCTCCCTCCCCTTCCGGGGGAGGGCCGGGGAGGGGGCAAGCGGCGTCGACACTGGGCACGCTCTGCCTGCCCCCATCCCAGCCTTCCCCCGGAGGGGGAAGGAGCTAAATCCTTACTCCGATGACGGCAGCGCCCACACGGCCGCGCCGCCCACCGCATAGAAACGCCGCCCCGGCGCGCGCTCCATCAGCCACCCGCCCGTGAACTCGCCGAAGGCCGGCAGCACGGCCTGCTGCGCATCGCTTGCAAAGCACGGCAGCCGCACGCTGTCGCGTCCCGGGCCGTGCAGCCTGCACACGGGATGCAGGTGCCCCGCGAGCACGAAGTGCGTGGCATGCGCCTGCGGATGGTGGCAGCAGGCAAAAGGCCCGAGCAGATAGGGCTCGTCGACCACCTCGATGCCGAGCGCGGCGGGCGGATCGCCCGCGCGGCTGTCGTGGTTGCCCCGCACCAGCACCATGCCGACGGAGGCGTGCGCGGCGCGCCAGGCGGCCAGCGCCGCCAGCACCTGCGGCGTGCGCGCCTGCGCCGCATGCAGGAAATCGCCAAGGAACACGATGCGCTGCGGCGCATGGGCCGCGACGAGCGCGTCGAGCCGCGCCAGGTTCTGTTGCGTGGTGCCGCCCGGCACCGGCTGGCCGAGCGCGCGGTAGGTCGCGGCCTTGCCGATGTGCAGGTCGGCAATGAACAGCACGCGGCCTTCGGGCCACCAGACGGCATGCTCGGGCAACAGGTGCAACAGTTCGCCTGCCCACTGGACGGGGAGCGCCGATGCGGGGAGATTCGAAGCGGTCACGGGCCACGAGTGTCGCAAAAGACGGCCGGGCCGGCGGCCGTCTTGCAATTCACCCCGCGGACCCCAGTTCTTCGTCATGACCGAAACGCCTTCGCTGCACATCGTCTGCCCGCACTGCCACACGACCAACCGCGTGCGCGCCGCGCAGCTGGGCAGTGCGCCCGACTGCGGCAGCTGCCACCGCGCGCTGTTCACCGGCCATTCCACCGCGCTGCCGGACGAAAAGACCTTCGACCGCCACATTGCACGCAATGAAATCCCGGTGCTGGTGGACTTCTGGGCGCCCTGGTGCGGCCCCTGCCGCCAGATGGCGCCGGGCTACGAACAGGCCGCGGCCCAGCTCGAACCGCAGGTGCGGCTGGCCAAGGTGGACACGGAAGCCGTGCCGGCGCTGGGCGCGCGCTTCAACATCCGCAGCATCCCGACGCTGGCGCTGTTCCGCGGCGGCCGCGAAGTGGCGCGCCAGGCCGGCGCCATGGGCGCGGCGGACATCGTGCGCTGGGTCAAGGCGCACGGCGCGGGCTGAGCAGGCTCACAGTGGCGGCAAGGACCGTGACGGCCGCCTGCGCTCGCGGCGCGGCGCGGCCGGCGGCTTGCCCGGCCCTTCCTGGCCGAATGCGAGCGTGCGCTTCACGCGCTCCACGCCCCCGGCCGTGACCACGCCGCCCGCGGCCTTTTCGAGCTGCTCGACCATGCGCGCAATGCGGTCGGCCACGTTCTCGTTCGACAGCTTTTCGCGGAACAGTTCGACCATGAGCGGGAACGAGAACGGCGTGGGCCGCTCGAGCGGCTTCAGCACCAGCTGCTGAGTCGCCATGCGCGCGAGGCTGGCACCCAGGCGCCCGATCTCGAGTTCCTGCGCAAGCAGTTCCTGCTCGGCCTGCAGCAGCAGCTTGTTCGCCGGGTCGTACTTGCGGAACACCTCCCAGAACAGCGACGAGGAGGCCTGCAGCTGCCTGCTGCTGCGCTTCTCTCCCGGATAGCCCTGGAAGACCAGCCCCGAGACGCGCGCAATCTCGCGGAAGCGGCGCTGCGCCAGTTCGCCCGCGTTGAGCGAGGCCAGCACCTCGTGCAGCAGCGTGGCATGCGCATCCTCGCCCTGCGGCAGGCGCAGCACCTGCGGCAGCAGCGCGGGCCAGTCGACCGGCGTGGCGCTCAGCAGTTCGAAGCCGTAGTCGTTCACTGCAATGGAGAAAGTGCGCGCCTCGTGCTGCGCCACGCGCCAGGCCAGCAGGCTCGCAAGCCCCATGTGCACGTGCCGCCCCGCGAAGGGATAGAGGAACAGGTGCGAGCCTTCGCGCGTGGCGAGCGTTTCGGCCAGCAGGGTCTCGGGCGTGGGCAGGGCCGACCATTGCTGCTGGATCTCGAGCAGCGGCCGCACGCATTGCAGCTCGGGCGATGGGTAGCGCCCCTCGCCGGCCAGCGCGAGCTGCTGCACCACCGCATCGGCCAGCGTGGTCGACAGCGGCATGCGCCCGCCGTTCCAGCGCGGCACCGCGGCGCGCTTGCCGGTGGCGCGCCGCACCCAGGCCGTCATGTCGTGGATGCGCACGAGCTCGAGCAGCCGGCCGCCGAACAGGAAGCAGTCGCCGGGCTTCATGCGCGCGACAAAGCCTTCCTCGACGCTGCCGATCCTGGCGCCGCCCATGTACTGCACCGCCATGCTGGCATCGCTCACGATGGTGCCGATGTTCATGCGGTGGCGCCGCGCAAGCCGCGCGTCCGGCACGCGCCAGACGCCCTCTGCATCAGGCACCGCGCGCCGGTAGTCGGGGTAGGCGGCCAGCGAAGGCCCGCCCTGCGAGACGAAGGCCAGGCACCACGCCCAGCTCTCGCGCGACAGATCCGCATAGGCGGCGGTGCCGCGCACTTCGGCATACAGCTCGTCGGGCACGAAACCGCCACCGAGCGCCACCGTGACCAGATGCTGCACCAGCACGTCGAGCGGCTGCACCGGCGTGTGGCGCGCCTCGATGTGTCCGGCCGCGATGGCCGCGCGCGCCGCGGCGCCTTCGACCATCTCGATGCTGTGGGTGGGCACGAGCGTGATGCGCGAGGGCCGGCCCGGCGCATGGCCCGAGCGCCCCGCGCGCTGCAGCAGCCGCGCCACGCCCTTGGGCGAACCGATCTGCAGCACGCGTTCGACCGGCAGGAAGTCCACGCCCAGGTCCAGGCTCGAGGTGCAGACCACGGCCTTGAGTTCGCCGTTCTTGAGGCCCAGCTCGACCCACTCGCGCACCGCGCGGTCGAGCGAGCCGTGGTGCAGCGCGATGATGCCGGCCCATTCGGGCCGCGCCTCGAGCATCGCCTGGTACCAGATCTCCGATTGCGAGCGCGTGTTGGTGAACACCAGCGTGGTGCTGCTGGCGGCAATCTCGTCGAGCACCTGCGGCAGCATCGTGAGGCCCAGGTGGCCGCCCCACGGAAAGCGCTCGGCGCGGCCGGGCAGCAGCGAATCGACAATCAACTTCTTGGGCACTGCGCCCTGCACCAGCACGCCCTGTTCACGTCCCAGCAGGGCGTGCATGGCCTCCTGCAGATTGCCCAGCGTGGCCGACATGCCCCACACGCACAACGCCGGGTTCCAGCGCCGCAGCCGCGCGAGCGCCAGCTGCACCTGCACGCCGCGCTTGTTGCCGAGCAGCTCGTGCCATTCATCGACCACCACCATCCTCACGCGGCCCAGCACCTCGCTGGCATCGGCGCGCGCGAGCAGCAGCGACAGGCTCTCTGGCGTGGTGACGAGCACGGTCGGCAGGCGCTCGTTCTGCGCGCTGCGCTCGGCCGGCGAGGTGTCGCCGCTGCGCGCGCCGGCGCTCCAGCGGTGCACGTCGATGCCCTGGGCATCCATCGCCTCGAGCGGCTGCTGCAGCGCGCGCAGCGTGTCGGCCGCGAGCGCGCGCATGGGCGTGATCCACAGCACGGTGAGCGGCGGCGGCGTGGTCTTTCCGCTGCGCGAGGAAGGCGGCGCTGCGGACGAGAACGCCTGCAGCGCGCCGAGCCACACGGCGTAGGTCTTGCCTGCGCCGGTGGTCGCATGCAGCAGCCCCGAACGCCCTGCAGCCACGGCCTTCCACACGTCGCGCTGGAACTTGAAAGGCTTCCAGCCGCGCGCTGCAAACCAGGCGTCGAGCGCCGCCTTGACTGCTGCTGCCCTGCTCCTTCCCCTTCCGGGGGAAGGCTGGGATGGGGGCACGCGGCCTTCGAGAGGCGGCGGATCCTTGATACGCCGCTGGCCCCCACCCCGGCCCTCCCCCGGAAGGGGAGGGAGAAATGCGGGGTCCGGTCGCTCGGTCATGACGGCAGCAGCGCGGCCAGCGTCTGCAGGGTGTCCGCTTCCACCACCGGCTTGTCCTCGCGCCAGCGCAGCATGCGCGGAAAGCGCACCGCGATACCGCTCTTGTGACGCGTGCTGCGCGCAATGCCTTCGAAGCCCAGCTCGAACACCAGCGTGGGCTTGACGCTCTTCACCGGGCCGAAGCTCTCGACCGTGGTCTTGCGGATGATTGCGTCCACGCGCGCCATCTCGGCGTCGGTGAGGCCCGAATAGGCCTTGGCAAATGGCACGAGCTTGCGGCCTTCCTGTTCGGGCGGACCGTCCCAGACGGCGAAGGTGTAGTCGCTGTAGAGGCTCGCGCGCCGGCCATGGCCGCGCTGTGCGTAGACGAGCACGGCGTCGATGCTGAGCGGATCGATCTTCCACTTCCACCACACGCCCACGTCCTTGGTGCGGCCCACGCCGTACTGCGCGTCGCGGCGCTTGAGCATCATGCCCTCCACGCCCAGGCTGCGCGCCGCCTCGCGCTGGCGTGCGAAGTCGCTCCACTCGATGCCGGTGAGCATCGGGCTCGGCAGCAGCGAGGGATGCTGCATGCGCGTGACGAGCTCGTCGAGCAGCAGCCGGCGCTGCGACTGCGGCAGCGCGCGCAGGTCGCGCCCTTCCCATTCGAGGAGGTCGTAGGCCAGCAGCACCACCGGAATCTCGCGCAGCAGCTTCGCGCCCAGCGTCTTGCGGCCGATGCGCTTCTGCAGCTCCGCGAAGGGCTGCACGCGGTCGTCGCGCCAGACGGCAATCTCGCCGTCGAGCACCGTGCCGTCGGGCAGCGCATCGCCCAGCACGGCCAGCTCGGGGAAGCGCTCGGTCACCAGCTCTTCGCCGCGCGACCACAGCCATGCGGCGCCTGCGCGCTTGACCAGCTGCGCGCGGATGCCGTCCCACTTCCATTCGACGATCCAGTCGGCCGGCGGGCCGAGCACGGCATCGAATTGTTCGAGCGGCAGGTTGAAGCCATGCGCGAGAAAGAACGGGTAGGGCTGACCGCTGGTCTTCTGCACCTGCTCCGCGCCCGACTCCGGCGCGATCAGCACGCGGTAGTCTTCCGCCCGCGGCCGGCCGCCGATGTGGGTGTAGCCCATGAGGCGCTGCGCCACGCGCTTGGGATCGATGCCGCCCACGCCCGCGAGCGCCTGCGTGACCTGCAGCTTCGACACGCCCACGCGGAAGGCGCCGGTGATGAGCTTGAAGTACACCAGCCGCTCCTCGGCCGCGAGCTGGCGCCACTGCGCGCGCAGCCGCGCGGGGAGTTCGTCGGGCGCCGCCTTGCCGGCTTCGCGCAGCGGCAGCAGGTGCTCCTCGACCCAGCGCGCCAGGCCGAGGTCGTGCACCTCGGTGGGCGGCGGCAGCAGCAGGGCGATGGTTTCGGCCAGGTCGCCGACCGCCTCGTAGCTCTCGTCGAACAGCCATTCGGGCAGGCCCGCGGCTTCCTGAGCGAGCAACCGCAGCAGCTTGGTGGGCACCAGCTGGCGCGGCTTGCCGCCAGCCAGGAAGTACACGGCCCACGCGGCATCGGCCGGATCGGCCTCGCGCAGGTAGCGCTGCAGCGCAGCCTGCTTGGCAAGGCTCGAGGTGCTGGCGTCGAGCTCGCGGTAGAGCGCGGCGAAATCCTTCATGCCTTTGCTCCTTCCCCTTCCGGGGGAAGGTTGGGATGGGGGCTCTCGGCGTCCCCATCGAGCGCCGCCTGCCCCCTCCCCTGCCCTCCCCCGGAAGGGGAGGGAGCTTCCTGGTCGTCCTCGTCGCCGTACTCGGTCCTGAAGCCCTGCGCGTCCAATCCGTTCTCGCTGAGCCAGCGCACCATCACCGCCACGCTGCCGTGGGTCACGAATACCCGCTCGGCCCCCGTGCCCGCAATGGCCTGCTGCAGGCCGGGCCAGTCGGCGTGGTCCGACATCACGAAGCCGCGGTCCACGCCGCGCCGCCGGCGCGTGCCGCGCAGCTGCATCCAGCCGCTCGCGAAGGCGTCGGCATGGTGGCCGAAGCGGCGCATCCACGGCGTTCCCTGGGCCGAGGGCGGCGCCAGCACCAGCGCCCGCTTGAGCAGCGCGGCATCGACGCCCGCATCGGTCACGCGCAGCGTCGGCGGCAGGGCCACGCCCGCGGCGCGGTACACCGCGTTGAGCGGCTCCACGGCGCCGTGCACCACGATCGGCCCGATGGAGGCGTCCACGCCATGCAGGATGCGCTGCGCCTTGCCGAAGGCATAGCAGAACAGCACCGACGCGCGGCCGGCCTCGGCATTGGTGCGCCACCAGGCGTCGATCTCTGCGAACAGCGCCGCCTGCGTGGGCCAGCGGTAGATCGGCAGGCCGAAGGTCGACTCGGTGATGAAGGTGTCGCAGGGCACGGGCTCGAAGGGTGCGCAGGTGCCGTCGGGCTCGGTCTTGTAGTCGCCCGAGGCCACCCACACGCGCCCGCCGTGTTCGAGCCGCACCTGCGCCGAGCCCAGCACGTGGCCGGCCGGATGCAGCGAGATGCGCACGCCGTAGTGTTCGATGTGTTCGCCGTACGCGAGCGTCTGCAGCGCGATGCCGTCGCCAAGGCGGGTGCGCAGCGTGCCGGCGCTGTCGGTGTGCGCGAGGTAGTGGCCGTGGCCGGCGCGCGCGTGGTCGGAGTGCGCATGGGTGATGACGGCGCGCGCCACCGGCCGCCAGGGGTCGATGTAGAAATCGCCCGGCGGGCAGTAGAGGCCCTCGGGGCGCGCCACCACGAGGTCGCCAGGGCGCAAGGCGGAACTGTGGGGCAGCGGCGCGGTCATGGCCCGACATCGTAGGCCGGCCCGGTGGTCCGCGTGCCGAAGGCCGGGCGCGAAGCGGTGTGGGCGGCGGCCTACGCTCGCTTCGCCGGCCCGGCCGTGCATGGCCCTGTGGAACAATCTTCGCCACTCACTCCCCATGCTGCATCCGCCTCGCCACTTCGTCTACCTCGATGCCGTCGCGCGCGCGGGGTCGATCCGCAAGGCGGCCGAGAAGCTGCACGTGGCCTCGACGGCGCTCAACCGCAAGATCCTCGAGATCGAGTCCGACATCGGCACGCCGCTGTTCGAGCGCCTGCCGCGCGGCGTGCGCCTCACGGCAGCGGGCGAGGTGCTGATCACCGCGGTGCGGCGCAGCATGGCCGACATGCGCTCGGCCGAGTCGCAGATCGAGCAACTGCGCGGGCTGGTGCGCGGCACGGTGCGCATCGGCTGCGCCGAATCGGTCGCGACCGACCTGATCCCCGGCACCATCGCGCACTACCAGCAGACGCACCCGGGCGTGCAGTTCCAGATCGTCTCGGGCGTCACGGGCAACCTGGTCGCGTCGCTGATGGCCGACGATGTGGAACTGATCCTGGTGCACGACCCGCAGCCCTCGGAGACGCTGCGCGTGATCAGCGCGATCGCGCAGCCGCTGTGCGCAATGCTGCGGCCCGACCATCCGCTGGCGAGGCGCGCCACGCTGCGGCTGGCCGATTGCCAGAAATACACCGTGGCGCTGGGCGACCGGTCGTTCGGCAGCCGCCGGCTGCTCGACGACGTGATGGCGCGCTCGCGCATCGCGCTGCAGGTCGCGCTGGAGGCCAGCACCGTGCAGACGCTCAAGGAGTTCACGCGGCAGACGGGCGCGATCAGCTTCCAGTTCCAGATCGGCACGCTCAACGAGGTGCGGCGCGGCGAGCTGGTGTCGATCCCGCTGTCGGACCGGGCGCTGGCGCACAGCCAGCTGGTGCTGGCGGCGCGCGCCGGCCGCATGCTGCCGATCGCCACGCTGTCGTTCATGGAAACGCTGGTCAACCGGCTGGCAGCGCTGCCGGGCTGAGCGGCCTGCGGCCGCGCGCCGTTCAAGCGGCAAGGCGGCGAATCGCGCACTGCACACAATTTGCGCTCGGTCCGAGCGAAACATTGCGCTGGAGGTTTGCACCCCGGCTGCCCATACTGCGTTCATCTGTTGCACCGCAGCATCCATGGACGCCCACACCCTCCTTCCCCCAGGCACTGCGCCGACGCAGGCCGCCACGCGCCCGCGCCTGGCCGTGCACCGCCTGCCGATGGCGCATCCGGGCGACCTCTCGGCGCTCGCCGCGCTGTTCGACGAGGGCGTGATCGAGCCCGCCCAGGTGGTGGCCGTGATTGGCAAGACCGAAGGCAATGGCGGTGTCAACGACTTCACGCGCGGCTACTTCACCCAGACGCTGATGAGCCTGCTGGCCGCGCGGCTGGGCCGGCCGGCCGCCGAACTGCTGCGCGAGCTGCCCTGCATCCTGTCGGGCGGCACCGAGGGTGTGCTGAGCCCGCACTACGTGGTGTTCGCGCGCACCGGGCAGCCCGCCGCGGCCGCCGGGCCCGGCCCGGGCGCGCTGGCGATCGGCACGGCCGTCAGC
>NZ_JACVBS010000031.1:0-52225 GCF_014852545.1 Variovorax sp. VRV01 | reverse complement strand
GGGCAGCATGTCGGGCGCTGGGCGCAGTTGGCGTCGGTGGCCGGCGCGGTGCGCGAGGCGATGCGCGGCGCCGGCATCGCCCGCGCCGAGGACGTGGCCTTCGTGCAGGTCAAGTGCCCCTGCGTGACGGCCGCGCGCGCCCAGGCCGCCACCGCGGCCGGCCACACGGTGCTGACCGCCGACTCGGGCCGCTCCATGGCGGCGGCGCGTGCCGCCGGCGCTTTCGGCGTGGCGATCGCACTGGGCGAGCTGCCCGACGACCCGGCGCTGGAGGCCGCGATGGGGGCCGACTTCGAACGCTTCTCCCGCCGTGCGAGCATTTCGTCGGGCGTCGAGGTCGAGGCCAACGAAGTGATCGTGCTCGGCCACAGCGCGGCATGGGAAGGCACGCTGCGCATGGCCTGCGCACCGATGCGCGACGCGCTGGACATCGGCGCGGTGGCCGAGGCGCTGCGGCCGCTGGGCATGAACGCGGCGCCCCAGCTGAGCGCGGCCGATGCAGCACGGGTGGCGGCGGTGTTCGTCAAGTGCGAGCCCGACCGCCGCGGCCACGTGCGCGGCCTGCGCCACACCATGCTCGACGACACCGACATCAATGCCCAGCGCCACATCCGCGGCGCGGTCGGCGGCATGGTAGCCGGCGTGCTGGGGGACGCGCGCATCTTCGTTTCGGGCGGCGCCGAGCACCAGGGGCCGGACGGCGGCGGACTGGTCGCGGTGATCGCGCACGCGGCATGACGGCACGCTTGCAAACCGATGCCGGTGCGGACTTGGTACGCATCCTGCAGGTGCCCGCACCCACCATGCACGCCACCGGCCACGCCTTCGAACAACGCCATCCCCGGCAACACCGGCGTCGCGCGCCTGCCGCGGCGGCGCCTCTCAGCGAGAGCTCATCCGCATGAAGATCGTGATCATCGGAGCCGGCGTGGCCGGCGCCATCCTGGCCCGCCGGCTCGCCGCGCTGCCTGGCGTCGAACTGCATTGCCTGGAGCGCGTCGGCCCCGACGACCACTCCGAGGCCGGCACCGGCCTCAACGTGGGCCCCAATGCGGTCAAGGCGCTGCGCCTGTGCGACGCGGCGCTGGCCGCCGAGGTCGAGGCCGCGAGCCTGCCGTGGAAGCACTGGCAGATCGCCCTGACCGACGGCACGGTGCTGTTCGACCTGCCGCTGTCGCAGGTGGCGGACAACCCCAGCATCCGCATCCGCTGGTCGGAGCTCTACCGCGTGCTGCGCGAAGGCGCGGGCGCGGCGATCCGGTACGGCTGCGAGATCGCGTCGATCGCCGCGGCCACGGGCGGCGGCGGACGCACCGCCGTGCGCTACGTCCAGGGCGGCGTCGAGCACCGCATCGACGACATCGACCTGCTGGTCGGCGCGGACGGCCGCTATTCCGCCACCCGTGCGGCGTTCTCGGGCCTGCCCGAGCCGCGCCATGTGGGCGTGGCGATCCTGCGCACGCTGGTGCCCGACACCAGCGCCGGCCTGATCGACGACTACGGCCAGTGGTTCAACGGCCCGCACCGGCTGCTGGCCTTCCGCGTGCCGCCGGGGCATGTCTACATCGCGGCGACCTACCCGGTCGAACCCGGCGCGCCGCTGCGCGACGAATGGAAGACCGAAGCCACGATGCGCGCCACCTACCGGCCCGCGCAGGGTGCGCCGAGCCCGCAGGTGCAATGGCTGATGGACGCCATGTGCGCAAACCTGCCGCACAGCCACTGGGCCCGCATGCAGGAGTCCGACGTGCTGTTCGGCGAAGCCGATTTCAATGTGATGTACCTGGGCGACAGCGCCCACGGCATGGCACCCACGCTGGGCCAGGGCGCGACCCAGGCCATGGAGGACGCCTGCGCCGCCGCGCTGATCCTCGAGCGCGAGATCCGCGCCGGCCGCCAGGCGCCGCGCGACTGGCTGGCGCTGGTGGACGCCGCGCGGCGCGAGCGCATCCGCTTCGCGATGGCGCTGTCGATCACGGCCACCGACACCATGCTGGCCGGCGCCGATCCGGTGGCCGGAACGCGCTGGAAGACCGGGCCCGGGTTCCTCGGCGACCTTTCCACCCTGTTCCGCGACGTGTCGCTGGGCCAGCGCGAGCCGGTGCCTGCGCCATGACAACGACGAACGCCGCCATCACGCACGGCCTCTTCCATCTCGCGATCAAGACCGCGGACCTTGGCCGCACCCGCGCCTTCTGGACCGGCGTGATCGGCCTGCGCGAGATCGCGCGGCCCGACTTCGGCTACCCCGGCGCATGGCTGGCCTGCGGACAGCCGGGTGGCCAGGCCATCATCCACGTCTATGCCGGCGGCCCGGCGCTCGGCCAGGGCGGCCAGGTGCCGCACGGCAGCGGCGCCATCGACCACGTGTCGCTGGCCTGCTCGGGCTACCACGCCTATGTCGCGCGCTTTCGCGCCGCGGGGCTGGACTGGCGCGAATTCCTCGTGCCCGGCACCACGCTGTGGCAGCTGTTCGTCTACGACCCGAGCGGCGTGCAGCTCGAGCTCACCTTCGAAGGCGCGGTGGAAGACGGCGCGCCGCCCGACATGTCGGCCGCGCGCGCGTACCGCGCCGGCAGCTCCTTCTTCGACCCGCTTGCCTATCCCGCCCTGACCCCGCCACCCCGTTCCGGAGAACCCCACGATGCCACGCCCTGAGCTTTCCTTCGCCGCGCCCCTTCGTGCCGCCGCCCGTCTCGCCGGCGCCGCGGCCTTCGTCCTCGCCGCGTTCGCGGTGCTGCCGGCCCAGGCGGCCGACCGGATCAAGGTCGGCGTGTTTCCCTCGAGCGCGGCACTGCCGTTCTACGTGGCCGTGAACCGCGGCTACTTCAAGGAGGCCGACCTGGAGATCGAGGAGGTGCCCATGACCAGCCACCCGCTGACCGTGCAGGCGCTGGTGTCGAACGGCATCGACGCGGCGGTGAACCTGGTGACGCTCGAAGGCGCCAACATGGAATCGCGCCGGCCCAACACGCTGAAGTACATCTCGCTCAACGGGCAGAACGCGCAGCACGTGATCGAGCAGTTCGTCGTCAAGGCCGACAGCCCGGCGCGGACGCTGAAGGATTTCAGGAACGGCTTCAAGCTGTTCTCGGCGCCCGGCCCCGCCAACATCGGCGCGGCGCGCGCGGTGCTCAGGAAGGTGGGCCTGACCGAAGGCCGCGACTTCACGATCCAGGAGCAGCAGATCGGCGTGCACCTGGGCGCGCTGCAATCGGGCAACTTCGACGGCGGCTACACGCTCGAGCCGTCGGCCACCATCATGGTTGCGCAGAAGATCGGCAAGCGCATCGAGGCCGGCGTGATTTCCACCTACCTGCTGGGCAACAAGAGCGCCTCGGCCTTCGCGGCCGGCGCCGTGATGTCGGGCAGGTTCATGGCCGACAAGCCCGACGTGGCCAGGCGCTTCGCCGCCGCCTGGGCGCGCGGCGTGAAGGAAGCGCAGGCCGACAGCAGCGCGCGCGGCTACCTGGTGCAGGGCATGAAGGTGCCGCCCGAGCTGGCCGCCACCGTGCCGCTGCCGCGCATCGTGATGGCCAAGGACATGACCCCCGCCGATGTGGGCGACTTCCAGAAGTTCCTCGACATCGGCACCGAGCTGGGTGTGGTCAAGGACAGGATCGACGGCAAGGCGCTGGTGCGGGCCTTCTGATGCGCACCATGAGCACCCATCTGCCGATCGGCACCGCCGCGCCCGATGCCGCGGACGGCGGCGCCTCGCACCGCTGGTACCCGAAGGGCACGCACATCACGATCCGCGGGCTGACCAAGCGCTTCCAGGAAGCAACCATCTACGACAACTTCGACCTCGACATTCCGAAGGGAAAGATCGTGTCGGTGTTCGGCCCCAACGGCTGCGGCAAGAGCACGCTGATCAACATGATCGCGGGCATCCTGCCGTGCGACAGCGGCCAGATCCTGTTCGAGGGCAAGGAAGCGCGCGAGACGCGCATCGGCTACGTGTTCCAGAACTACCGCGAGGCGGTGTTCCCGTGGCTGCGCGCGATCGACAACATCCGCTACCCCCTGCAGTACCTGAACCTGTCGAAGGTGGAGCAGCAGTCGCGCATGGACAGGCTGATGGAGAGCTTCGACGTCAAGCTCGACCTGCAGCGCTACCCCTACCAGATGTCGGGCGGCCAGCAGCAGCTGGTGTCGATCATGCGGGCGCTGGTGGTCGACCCCGAGGTGCTGTTCCTCGACGAGCCTTTCTCCGCGCTCGACTACGAGATGGTGATGTTCCTGCGCGAGCGGCTGCAGAAGGTGCTGGTCGAACGCCGGACCACCACCTTGCTGGTCTCGCACGACCTGGACGAGGCCGTGCTCTTGGCCGACGAGGTGCTGCTGCTGACCAAGCGGCCCACGCGCGTGGCGGAGAACCTGCCCTTCGACGTGGCGCGCCCGCGCACGGCCGACACCACGATCACGCCGGCCTTCATCGCCACCAAGACCCGCGCGCTGGACGTGTTCCAGCGGGAGGTGCGCAAGCCATGAGCCTCGCCCATCGAGCCAACGCCTTCGGCGCCCGCCTGCGGCCGCTGTTCGGCATCGCCGCGCTGATCGGCCTCTGGGCCTTCGTGCATGGGACACGCGCGGTCGACCCGGTGCTGCTGCCCTCGCCGCTCGAAGCCCTCGCGGCCTTCTGGAACGGCCTCGCGCACGGCACGCTGTGGGGCGACTTCTTCAAGACCATCGTGCGCACCGTCACGTCCTTCGGCCTTGCGCTCGTGATCGCGGTGCCGCTCGGCATCGTGCTAGGGTCGAACGAGAAGATCTACGAATCGATCGAGTTCGCGATCGACTTCTTCCGCTCGACGCCGGCCTCGGCCATGTTCCCGCTGTTCCTGGTGCTGTTCGGCGTCGGCGAGGCCACCAAGATCGCGGTCGCGGCCTTCGGCGCGGCGCTGGCCATCCTGTTCAACGTCGCCTACGGCGTGATGAGCGCGCGCAAGCAGCGCCAGCTCGCGGCCAAGGTGATGGGCGCGCCGCGCTGGCGCGTGCTGACCGACGTGATCCTGCTCGAATCGATGCCGCAGGTGTTCGTCGGCATGCGCTCGGGCGTGTCGATCGCACTGGTGATCGTGATCGTGGCCGAGATGTTCATCGGCTCCACCGATGGCCTCGGACAGCGCATCATGAACGCGCAGACCATTTTCGACATGCCCGACATGTACGCCTCGATCTTCGCGGCGGGCCTGCTCGGCTACGTGATGAACCTCGTGTTCCTGGTGGCGGAGCGGCGCTTCGTCCACTGGGGCGGAAAGTAAGACAAGCCATGACCGTTTCCATGACCGACATCAACCTGCCCGCCGTGCTCGCCGAAGTCGAGGCCGCGTTCGCCGAGTACGAACGCGCGCTCGTCACCAACGACTTGCCGGTGCTCGACAGGCTGTTCTGGGATTCGCCGCACACGCTGCGCTACGGCGCCGGCGAGAACCTCTACGGCTATGACGCGATACGCGCGTTCCGCCAGGGCCGGCCTGCGGTCAACCTCGAGCGCGAGATCACCGCCAAGGCCATCACCACCTTCGGGCAGGACTTTGCGGTCGCGAACGTCGAGTTCAGGCGCACGGGCAGCGACCGCACGGGCCGCCAGAGCCAGGCCTGGGCCCGCCTGCCGGAGGGCTGGCGCGTGGTGTCGGCGCACGTGAGCCTCATGGGCTAGGGCCAGCCAGCGCTATTTCTTCGGCTGGCCCTTCATCATGTCGATGACGTTCAGCTTCATGCCGTTCCCCATGATCATGTCGCCGGGCTTCTGCCCGGCCTTGCACGGGCCGACCCACTTCGCCTCCATGACGAAGCTCCCACCGGATTTGCCCATCATCGGCGGCTTGTAGGTCGAGCTGCTTTCCATCCGGTAGCTGGAACCGAAGTCGCCCGTGACGACCGCGTGGCTGGTGGCGGTGGTCGTGCCCATGCTGCACACGGAATCGATCACCAGCGTGCCGCCTTCCCTGCGCATCTCCTGCTTCGAGCAGGCGTCCTTGCCCATGCCCTGCCCCATGTCGCGCAGCGCCTGGTCGGTGGCGGCGTCGATGCATTGCTGCACGGTCTGCGCCGGCGCGCTGTTGGCGCCACCGGCGCCGTCCCCCATCTTCATCTCCCAGAGGCCGGGTTTGCGCGGGGGATAGTCGATGGCCAGTGCCGGCAAGGCCGTGCAGCAGGCCAGCATGAAGAAGGCGATGGCCGATGGACGAATCTTCATGGCGGGCTCCGCGTCGGTTCAAAGAAAAGGATGCCCAGGTTCTACCGCGCGCGGTGCGCCGGTGGAATAGCGCAATCGGCCTACGCCGGCCGTGCCTGCACGGCGGCTGCCGCCACCGCGGCCTTGCGGGGACGCGAGGCCAACCCGAAGCCGATGCCCAGCGCCAGCCCGCCGAGCACGTCGACCAGCACGTGCTGGCGCACCGCCATCGTCGAATAGACGATGGCCACGGCCCACGCGATGTTGAGCGCGCGAGCCCATGCGGGTGCAGCCACCTCGCGCAGCTGCCGCGCGAGCACCACGCTGGCAAACACGGAGAATGACACATGCAGCGACGGAAACGCGTTGCCGGCCGCATCGACGGTTTTCAGCAAGTGCAGCGAGGTGCCCGGGCTGGTGTCGATGCTGAAATTCGGGATGGCTGTCGGCACGAACCAGAACACCGCGAGCGCGATGCCGGTCATGAAGGCGCAGCCCAGCGCAAAGCTCCACAGTTCACGCCTGTCCTTGGCAAGGAACACCGGCAGCGCGATGTAGAGCCACAGCGAAAGATAGACCGGCAGCAGCGCGGGCCAGAAGGCGATCAGCCGGTCGAACGCGGTGAGCGGCAGCGTCCAGGGCTGGCCGGCGTTCTTCATGATCCAGAAATACAGCGGAAAGAACCCCGCGGTCGCGACCGTGTTGCCGACCAGCTTCAGCGGCCAGAGCGCGCGGCACCGCCGGACCAGGGCGTGAAGCCAGGGCTGTGGATTCGAAGGTGGCGGATCTTTGAAAGAAGAAGGTGTCATGAACGCCCGATGTGGTGCGCCCGGAACTCGCGCATGCGAGCCCGCGGCCCTACCAGGGCGTCCATTTTGATTCGCTTTGGGCCGAGGCCACCGTGCGCTCGATGAAGCGCACGCCGCGCGCGCCGTCTTCCACGCGCGGGTAGTCGGCCGCGATGGCATCGGCCGGCTTTCCAGCATGCCGTGCGCGGATGTCCGCCACGACGCCGGCATAGATGTTGGCAAAGGCCTCGATGAAGCCTTCGGGATGGCCGGCCGGCAGGCGGCTGGCGCGCTGCGCGGCCTCGCACAGCCATGGCGAGCCGCGCGTGAAGATTTGCTTCGGCCCGTCGTGCGGCAGGTGCACCAGCTGGCTCGGCTGCTCCTGCCGCCATTCGAGCGTGCCGAGCGTGCCCGAGACGCGCAGCCGCAGGTCGTTCTCCAGGCCGGTGTTGATCTGCGAGGCAATCAGCACGCCGCGCGCGCCGCCCTTGAAGCGCAGCAGCAGGCTGCCGTCGTCGTCGAGCATGCGGCCCGGCACCAGCGCGCTCAGGTCGGCGCACAGGCTCTCGATCTCCAGGCCGGTGACGCTCGCGACCAGGTTCTCGGCGTGCGAGCCGATATCGCCGATGGCGCCGGCCGCGCCGCTCCTCGCGGGATCGGTGCGCCAGCCGGCCTGCTTGTTGCCGGCGCCTTCGAGCTGGCTCGCGAGCCAGCCCTGGTTGTATTCGACCACCACCTTGCGCAGTTCGCCGAGTCGGCCCGAGCGGACCATCTCGCGCGCCTGCCGCACCATCGGGTAGCCGGTGTAGTTGTAGGTCACGCCGAACAGCGTGCCCTGCTTCTTCACGGCCGCAACCAGCGCATCGGCCTGCGCGCGCGTGTGCACCAGCGGCTTGTCGCACACCACGTGGAAGCCGGCTTCGACGAAGGCCTGCGCGACCGGAAAGTGCACGTGGTTGGGCGTGACGATGGAGATGAAGTCGATGCGTTCCTCGGGCGGGCGCTTGAGCTCGTCGGCCAGCAGCGACTGCCAGTCGCCGTGGTTGCGGCCGTCGGCCAGGTGCAGGTCGCGCCCCGAGGCGCGCGCCTTGTCCGGACTCGACGACAGCGCGCCGGCCACGAGCTCGATCTGCCCGTCGAGCGCCATGGCGTTGCGGTGCACGGCGCCGATGAAGGCGTCGCGGCCGCCGCCGACCATGGCGCAGCGCAGCTTGCGGGGAGTTGTATCGGTCATGTCGAAGCGTTCCTGGAAACTGTCCCCTCTCCCTCTGGGAGAGGGAGTGAAGCGATCGGCCGGACGGCCGATGGCATTCAGAACGGCGAATTGGGGTGGTAGAAATCTTTCGCGTTTTCCTTGGTGATCAGCACCGAGGGAATGATCGTGGTCGCGGGCAGCTTCTCGCCCTTCAGCCGCGCCTCGGCCGTGAGCTTGATCGCGTCGTAGATGAACTTGGGCGAGTAGCTCACGTCGGCGCCGATGCGCTTGTCCTTGCCGTCCATGATGGTCTTGACCATGCCCTTGGCGCCCGCGCCGCCGAAGACGATCTTGATGTCGTCGCGCTTGGCCTGCTCGATGGCCTTGAGCACGCCCACGGCCATGTCGTCGTCAGCGGCCCAGATGGCGTCGATGTTCTTGAAGCGCGTGAGGTAGTCTTGCGTGACCTTGAAGGCATCGTCGCGGTTCCAGTTGGCGTACTTGGCGTCGAGCAGCTTGATGTCGGGATGGTTCTTGAGCACCGCGTTGAAGGCGTCCATACGCTCGTTGTCCAGCGTGGTGGCAATGCCGCGCAGCGCAACCACGTTGCCCTTGCCGCCGAGCTGCTTGGCGATGTACTCGGCCGGGATGCGGCCGAAGGCAGTGTTGTCGCCGGCCACGTAGGCATCCTGCGCGCTGGTGTCGGTGAGGCCGCGGTCGACCACGGTCACGTAGGCGCCCTTGGCCTTGACCTGCGCCACCGGCTTGGTGAGCGCGGCCGATTCGAACGGGAATACCACCAGCGCATTGATCTTGGTGACGGTCGACAGGTCCTGCAGCTGGTTCGCCTGCTCGGGCGCGTTGGCCGCGGTCTTGATCGTGATTTTCAGGTCCTTGTGTTCCTTCTCCAGGTCCTTCTTCGCCTGGTTGGCCCAGTAGTTGATGCCACCCATGAAGCTGTGCGTGGCCGCTGGAATCGAAACGCCGAGGTTCACCTTCTCGGCAGCGAATGCGGGCAGGCTCGCGAGCGCTGCGGCCGCCACGGCCGTGAGTGCGATGCGACGTGTGAAGCTTGTCATGCTGGATGTCTCCTCTTGGTGGATGGAACGGAACGAACGGGAAAGAACTAGCGCCGGCCGCGTTGGAGGAACGCGACGATGATGATCACGAAGCCCTGCACCGCGGCGTTGAGGTACACGCTGATGATGCTGGTGAGGTTCAGGATGTTGCTGATGACCGAGAGCAGGATGGCGCCGATCACCGTGCCGGTGATGCTGCCCGCACCGCCCTTGAGCGCGGTGCCGCCGACGATCACCGCGGCAATCGCCTCGAGCTCCCACAGGAGGCCCGTGGTCGGCGAGGCCGATCCGAGGCGCGGCACGTAGAGCAGCGTGGCAATGCCCACGCACACGCCGAGCAGCACGTAGGTGAGGATCTTCACGCGGTCCACGTCCACCGCCGCATAGCGCGCGACCTGCTCGTTGGAGCCTATGGCCTGCACGTAGCGCCCGTAGGCCGTGCGGTTCAATATGACGCCGCCGATGATCGCGACGATCACGAACACCCACACCGGCACCGGGATGCCCGCGAGGCTTGCGTAGTACACCGGCGCATAGAGGTCCGACAGCTCGTTGTCGAGCGTAAGCGCGCCGCCGTCGGCAAAGTACGTGAGGTAGGCGCGGAAGATGCCGAGTGTGCCCAGCGTGACGATGAAGGGCTCGATGCGCCCCTTGGTGATCAGCAGCCCGTGCGCCAGGCCGAACAGCGCACCCAGCACCACCGCAAGCACCGCGCCCATCACCACCGCCATGAGCGGCGAGCCCGAGGCTGGCCCGGCCCAGTTGATGAACATGATCACGCTGCCCGCGATGAGCGCCGCCATGGAGCCCACCGACAGGTCGATGCCGCCGGAGATGATCACGAAGCACATGCCCACCGCGATGATGCCGATGAAGGCCGTGCGCGTGAGCACGTTCATGGCGTTGTCAACGGTGGCGAAGTCGCTGTTCAGCAGCGTGCCGCCGATGCACAGCAGCACCAGGCCGATGACCGGCCCGAGCCCGTGCAGGTGCTCGGTCCAGCGCGGCCTGCCGCCGCTGCGGTGTTGCGCGGCTTCAGGCTGCGGCATGGAGGTCTGCGGTTCCGGTGGCATGAGCGATGAGCTCCTCTTCAGTCAAGTGGTCGGCGTTGAGCGTGGCAACCAGGCGGCCCGCGCGCATCACCGCGACGCGGTGGCACAGGCCGATGAGTTCCATCAGCTCCGACGAGACGACGATCACCGCGAGCCCTTCGCGGGCGAGTCGCTGGATCAGGAAATAGATGTCGCGCTTGGCACCGATGTCGACGCCGCGCGTGGGCTCGTCGAGCACCACGACCTTCGGTCTGGGCTGCAGCACTTTGGCGAGCGCGAGCTTCTGCTGGTTGCCGCCCGAGAGCGACGATGCGCGCACCTCGAGCGAACCGGTGCGGATGCCGTAGTCCTTCACGGCCTCGGCCAGCGCGCCGCGTTCGGCCTCGGGCTGGAGCCATGGCTTCGCGTAGCGTTCGAGCGCCATCAGCGTGAGGTTCTCGCGCAGGCCGAAGTTCACGTGCAGGCCCTTGCCCTTGCGGTCCTCGCTCAGGTAGGTGAGGCCATGCTGGGCGGCCTCGCGCGGATTGCGCCAGCCCTTGCGGTGGGGCACCGGCCTGCCGAGCATCTCGACATCGCCGCCCGCGGGCCTGAGGCCCAGCAGGCCTTCGAACAGCTCGGTGCGGCCCGCGCCAACCAGCCCCGCGAAGCCGAGGATCTCGCCGGGGCGCACCTCGAAGTTCACATCCTGCGCCCAGCCGGGCACGCTGAAGTTGCGCACGCGCATGGCGGGCGCGTCGGCGGCCACCACCACGTCGCGCGGCGGGTACAGGTCGGCCAGCTCGCGGCCCACCATGAGGTTGGCCATCTGGTGGCGCGTGAGCTCGGGTGTGGGCGCACGCGCCACGAAGCGGCCGTCGCGCATCACGATCACCTCGTCGGTCACCTGCTCCACTTCGTCGAGCTTGTGCGAGATGTAGACGATGGTCACGCCGTCGGCGCGCAGCTGCGCGATGAGCTTGAAGAGGCGCTCGGTTTCGCCGGGTGTGAGCGTGGCCGTCGGCTCGTCCATGACCAGCAGGCGTGCTCGGCGTGCAATGGCCTTCGCAATTTCGACGAGCTGCTTCTCGGCCACGATGAGCCTGCGCACCTTGGTGCGCGGATCGATGTTCAGGCCGACGGCGGCGAGTGCGGCGGCAGCGTCGCGCTCCATCGACGCGTCGTCGAGCAGCCAGCCCTTCTTCCTTTCATGGCCGAGGAAGATGTTCTGCGCCACGCTCAGGTCTTCCGCGAGGTTGAACTCCTGGTGGATCAGCACGATGCCCAGCGCCTCGGCGTCGCGCGAACTCGCGAACTGCTGCGGCTGGCCGTTGATGCGCAGCGTGCCGCCGGTGAGCGGCTCGTAGCCCGACAGGATCTTCATCAGCGTGGACTTGCCCGCGCCGTTCTCGCCGAGCAGGCCGTACACGCGTCCGGGCGCGAGCGAGAAACTCACGCCGTGCAGCACCTGCACCGGACCGAAGGCCTTCACCACGCCATCGAATTCGACCGCGACGCTTCCCTTGCCCTGTGCTTCTGCCGTCATGGCGCCACTCCGCGGACCTTGAGTGTTTCATGCATCGCGAGCACGCCGGCGCCCACCAGGCCGCCCTGCACGCCCAGCGGCGTGTACTGGATTTCGAGATGCCGCGTCGAAAGCGCGAGCGAGCGCTGGTACACGCTCTGCCGCACGGCCGCCAGGAACAGCGGCCCGATGCGCGTGATGCCGCCGCCGATGAACACATGCGAGGGATTGAAGAAATTCACCACCGACGCCAGCATCTGGCCGATCAGATTGCCCGCGCGCTGGATGATGCCGTTCGCGGCCGTATCGCCGGCGCGGCTCGCCTGGCCCACGTCGACGGCATCGATGCGCCCGTGCAGGCGCAGGCATTCGGCCAGCATGGCGCTTTCGCCGGCTTCGGCCGCCTGCACGGCCATGCGCGTGATGGCCGGGCCCGCGGCCATGGCCTCGACGCAGCCGACGTTGCCGCAGTGGCAGCGCGGGCCGTCCTGGTCGACGCAGATGTGGCCCACGTCGCCGGCCGACCCGGCCGCCCCGCGATAGACCTCGCCATGGCAGACGATGCCGCAGCCGATGCCGGTGCCGATCTTGATGACGAGGAAGTTGTTGAGCGAGCGCTTCAGCCGCCAGAGCTCGCCGAGCGCCATCAGGTTCACGTCGTTGTCGACGAAGACGGGCGCCGCGTAGTCCTCGCGCAGGTAGTCGCGGATCGAGAAGCTGTCCCAGGCCGGCATCAGCGGCGGATTCACGAGCTGGCCGATTTCGAAGTTCACCGGACCTGGCACGCCGATGCCGATGCCCAGCACCTCCTTCGGGCCGTGGCCGCAGCGCGCGAGCAGCTCCCGCATCAGCGCGCGCACCCGCGCCAGCACCACGGCCGGGCCCTCGCGCACATCGGCCGGTTCGTCGTGCTGCGCGAGCACCGTGAGGTCGGGGCGCAGCACTGCAACGTCGAGACTGGTGGCGCCGATGTCGATGCCCACGAGCACGCCGAGGCCGGCATGCAGCTGCAGGTTCTCGGCGCGGCGCCCGCCCGAGGAACGCTGCAGGCCCGCTTCGGCCAGCAGGCCTTGCTCGACCAGGCCGGCGATCAGCGCATTGGCCTTGCTCTTGGAGAAGCCGAGCTGTTCGGCCATGGCATGGCGCGAGCCGCCGGCCGACCAGAAGGTGGTCTCCAGCAACCGCATCTCGTCCGCAGTGATGCCACTCCAGGGTGCCACGCGCTTTGTCTCCAGATATTCTTTTTGCCGGCGGCTGCAGCCGCTGCAGTCCGGGGCGAAGGCGAATACTAGGGGCATGGCTTCAGCCGGACAAGGCCAAACTTCGACCATGTTCAAACCAAAGTTGGGCTTTTGCAGGAGCGCCGGACGCAAAAAAGCCGCCCGGAGGCGGCTTTTTCGCGAAGAGCTTTTCTGCGCTCCTGCTTACTTCTTCTGGCGGTACTTGCGCAGCGCAGCGATCTGCGCAGCCATCACGGCCAGTTCCGACTGCGCCATCGCGATGTCGATGTCGCTCTTGGCGTTCTTGAGCGCTTCCTCGGCGGCGGCCTTGGCCAGGTTGGCCTTCTCGTCGTCGAGGTCCTTGCCGCGGATCGCGGTGTCGGACAGCACGGTGACGGCGTTGGGCTGCACTTCGAGAATGCCGCCGGCCACGAAGACGAATTCCTCGCCGCCGTCGGCCGTTTCGATGCGCACCGCACCCGGACGGATGCGCGTGATCAGCGGGGTGTGGCGCGGGTAGATGCCGAGCTCACCGGCTTCACCGGGCAGCGCGACGAACTTGGCTTCGCCCGAGAAGATCGACTCTTCCGCGCTGACCACGTCCACATGAATGGTGCCTGCCATGGTGATTCCTTTTTAAGCGACCTTCTTGGCCTTCTCGAACGCTTCGTCGATGCTGCCCACCATGTAGAACGCCTGTTCCGGCAGGTGGTCGGCTTCGCCGTTCACGATCATCTTGAAACCGCGGATGGTTTCGGCCAGCGGCACGTACTTGCCGGGCGAACCCGTGAACACTTCGGCCACGTGGAAAGGCTGCGACAGGAAGCGCTGGATCTTGCGGGCGCGGGCCACGGCCAGCTTGTCTTCCGGTGCCAGTTCGTCCATGCCCAGAATGGCGATGATGTCGCGCAGTTCCTTGTAGCGCTGCAGCGTGCCTTGCACGGCGCGGGCCACGTTGTAGTGCTCTTCGCCGACCACGTTCGGGTCGAGCTGGCGCGAGGTCGAATCGAGCGGGTCCACGGCGGGGTAGATACCGAGCGAAGCGATGTCGCGCGACAGCACCACGGTGGAGTCCAGGTGGGCGAAGGTGGTGGCGGGCGACGGGTCGGTCAAGTCGTCGGCCGGCACGTACACGGCCTGGATCGAGGTGATCGAGCCGACCTTGGTCGACGTGATCCGCTCCTGCAGGCGGCCCATTTCCTCGGCCAGCGTCGGCTGGTAGCCCACGGCGGAAGGCATGCGGCCCAGCAGAGCCGACACTTCGGTACCGGCCAGCGTGTAGCGGTAGATGTTGTCCACGAAGAACAGCACGTCGCGGCCTTCGTCGCGGAACGACTCGGCGATGGTCAGGCCGGTCAGCGCCACGCGCAGACGGTTGCCCGGGGGTTCGTTCATCTGGCCGTAGACCATGGCCACCTTCGAGTCCTCGAGCTTCTCGAGGTTCACGACGCCGGAGTCGGCCATCTCGTGATAGAAGTCGTTGCCTTCGCGGGTACGTTCACCCACACCGGCGAACACCGACAGGCCCGAGTGAGCCTTGGCGATGTTGTTGATGAGTTCCATCATGTTCACGGTCTTGCCCACGCCGGCGCCGCCGAACAGGCCCACCTTGCCGCCCTTGGCGAACGGACACACGAGGTCGATCACCTTGATGCCGGTTTCCAGCAGGTCCTGCGAAGGCGACAGTTCGTCGTACGCGGGTGCCTTGCGGTGGATCGATGCGGTGAGGTCCTGGCTCACGTCGCCGCGCTCGTCGATCGGACGGCCGAGCACGTCCATGATGCGGCCGAGCGTGGCCTTGCCGACGGGCACCGTGATGGGCGCGCCGGTGTTGGTCACGATCAGGCCGCGGCGCAGGCCGTCGGACGAGCCGAGCGCAATGGTGCGCACCACGCCGTCGCCGAGCTGCTGCTGGACTTCGAGGGTCAGCCCGCCGCCTTCGAATTTCAAGGCGTCATAGACCTTGGGCATCTGGTCACGCGGGAACTCCACGTCGACCACGGCGCCGATACATTGGACAATTTTTCCTTCAGCCATGGCGTTTCCTTCTGGATCTCAATAATGTTGCGACAGGTTCTTGCAGAAGCGTCCTTGTGCCATCGCGGGCCGCTTTTGCAAGAATGCCGGACGGGCCGGCACCCTTGGTTTCTTCAGATACTTCCGATCAGCACTTCATGGCCGCGGCCTGCGCGGCGAAGGCATCGCTGGCAGCCTTGCAGGCCTGGCCCAGCGCGGCCTTGTCGGTGCCCATCGAAGCCCATGCCGCCTTGGTCTGCTCGACGCTCGCCTTCATCGCATCGGCGGCAGCGCCGCTTTGCGCCGACACGCACGCCTGGGCCTTGGCCAGGTAGTCGTTGCACTCCTGCGGCAGGTCCGCGGCCGATGCCGTGGGAGCGGCGGCTGCGGGCGCGGCCGGTGCCGCCGGAGCGGCAGGCGCCGCGGGAGCGGGCGCCGGCGCAGCGGCAGGTGCCGGCGGTGCAGCAGGCGCCTCTTCCTTCTTGGAACAGGCAGTCAGGGCGGCGGCCATGGCCACCAGAACGAGAAGTTTCTTCATTTGTGCAGAGTCCCCAGAAAAAGGCCTTCGGTTATCGGTTCGCAGTGCGAAGCGCGAATGGCAATGTGGCCCGGTCCATTGCCGCAATCAAACACCGGCAGCCGCAGCGGCGCCGGACACGATTTCCGAAAGCTCCTTGGTGATGCCTGCCTGGCGGGTCTTGTTGTAGACCAGCTTGAGCTCGTTGATCACATTGCCGGCGTTGTCCGTCGCCGCCTTCATTGCGACCATCCGGGCGGAGTGCTCGGACGCCATGTTCTCGGCCACGGCCTGGTAGACCAGCGACTCCACATAACGCACCAGCAGCTCGTCGATCACGCTCTGCGCATCGGGCTCGTAGATGTAGTCCCACGAATGCTGGCCGGCCTCGACCTGCAGCGAGTCCGCGGCCAGCGGCAGCAGCTGCTCGACGAGCGGCTCCTGCTTGATCGTGTTGATGAACTTCGTGTAGCACAGGTACACGGCCGACAGCTTGCCTTCCGCATAGGCGTCGAGCAGCGTCTTGACCGGGCCGATGAGCTTGTCGAGATGCGGCGTGTCGCCCAGGTGGGTGACATGGGCCACCACGCGCGCACCGATGCGGTTCAGGAAGCCCAGGCCCTTGCTGCCGATGGCCACCGACTCGATCGCGATGCCCGCGCTCTGCGCTTCCCGCAGCTTGGCCGTCACGGCGCGCAGCAGGTTGGTGTTCAAGCCGCCGCACAGGCCCTTGTCGCTCGTGACGATGATGAAGCCGATGGCCTTGGCCTCGTTCTTCTTCATGAACGCGTGCGTGTACTCGGGATTCGCCTTGCCCAGGTTGGCCGCGATGTTGCGGATCTTTTCGCTGTAGGGGCGGGCGGCACGCATGCGCTCTTGCGCCTTGCGCATCTTGGAAACCGAGACCATTTCCATGGCCTTGGTGATCTTCTTGGTGTTTTCCACCGATTTGATCTTGCCGCGGATTTCCTTACCAGCTGCCATGAGTGCTCCTTGTCCGGCCGATCAGGCGAACGACTTCTTGAACGACGTGATGGCGGCGGTCAGCTCGGCTTCGGCGTCCTTGTCGAGTGCCTTGGCCTTTTCGATCTTGTCGAGCAGCGCAGCATGGCTGGACTTCAGGAACTGGTGCAGGCCGTGTTCGAACGGCAGCACCTTCTTGATGTCCAGGTCGTCCATGAAGCCCTTGTTCACCGCGAACAGCGTGGCGCCCATCAGCGAGATCGGCAGCGGGCTGTACTGGGCCTGCTTGAGCAGTTCGGTCACGCGGGCACCGCGGTCGAGCTGCTTGCGGGTGGCTTCGTCCAGGTCGGAGGCGAACTGCGCGAACGCAGCCAGCTCGCGGTACTGGGCCAGGTCGGTACGGATACCGCCCGACAGTCCCTTGATGACCTTGGTCTGCGCCGACGAACCCACGCGCGACACCGAGATACCGGCGTTGATGGCGGGGCGGATACCGGCGTTGAACAGGTTGGTTTCCAGGAAGATCTGGCCGTCGGTGATCGAGATCACGTTGGTCGGAACGAAGGCGGACACGTCGCCGGCCTGCGTTTCGATGATCGGCAGCGCCGTGAGCGAACCCGTCTTGCCCTTGACTTCACCCTTGGTGAAGGCTTCGACGTAGTCGGCGTTCACGCGGGCTGCGCGCTCGAGCAGGCGGCTGTGGAGATAGAACACGTCGCCGGGGTAGGCTTCGCGGCCTGGCGGGCGGCGCAGCAGCAGCGAAACCTGGCGGTAGGCCACGGCTTGCTTGGAAAGGTCGTCATAGACGATGAGCGCGTCTTCGCCGCGGTCGCGGAAGTATTCGCCCATGGTGCAGCCCGAGTAGGCCGACACGTACTGCATGGCGGCCGATTCGGAGGCCGATGCGGCCACCACGATGGTGTAGTCCATCGCGCCGGCTTGTTCGAGTGCGCGCACCACGTTCTTGATCGACGAAGCCTTCTGGCCGATCGCAACGTAGACGCAGGTCATGTTCTGACCCTTCTGGTTGATGATCGCGTCGATCGCCACGGCCGTCTTGCCGGTCTGGCGGTCGCCGATGATCAGCTCGCGCTGGCCGCGGCCGATCGGCACCATCGAGTCGATCGACTTGAGGCCGGTCTGCATCGGCTGGTCGACCGACTTGCGGGCGATCACGCCCGGTGCGACCTTCTCGATCACGTCGGTCATCTTGGCATTGATCGGGCCCTTGCCGTCGATCGGCTGGCCGAGGGCGTTCACCACGCGGCCGATGAGTTCGGGGCCGACGGGCACTTCCAGGATGCGGCCCGTGCACTTGACGGTGTCGCCTTCGGAGATGTGCTCGTACTCGCCCAGAATCACGGCGCCGACCGAGTCGCGCTCGAGGTTCAGCGCCAGGCCGAACGACGGCGTGCCGTCGGCCGTGGGCGGGAACTCGAGCATTTCGCCCTGCATTGCATCGGACAGGCCGTGCACGCGCACGATGCCGTCGGTCACCGAAACCACGGTGCCCTCGTTGCGGATGTTCGCGCTGACTCCGAGGCCCTCGATGCGGCTCTTGATCAGTTCGGAAATTTCTGCGGGATTGAGTTGCATGACTCTTTCCTTCTTTCTTTGAGGCTACAAGTAGAGGGCTGAAGACCGTCAGGCCGCCAGCGCAACTTTCATTTGTTCAAGGCGCGCTTTGACGGAGGTGTCGAGCACCTCGTCGCCGACCACCACACGAATGCCGCCGATCAGCTCCGGCTCCTGCTGGACCGTGACCTGCAGCTTGCGGCCGAAGCGCTTTTCGAGCGCGGCCGCCACATTGGCCAGGGCCGAGGCGTCGATCGGGAAGGCGCTGTAGACCACGGCGTCGGACGAACCGCTCTTCGCGTTGGCCAGTGCCCGGAACTGCTTCGCAATTTCCGGCAGCACCGAGAAGCGCCCGTTGTCGAGGAGCGCACCCAGGAAGTTCTGGGCATGGGCGGGCAGCGGCGCACCGAAGGCGCCGGCGACCACGCCGAGAACCTGCTCGGCCGTGGCCTTGGGGTTGTCGGCGAACTGCTGGAGCTCCGGACTGGCCGCGATGACGGCCATCTTTTCGAGCCAGGCGCTGGTGCCGGCAACGTCGGACGACGAGGCCTTGAAGAGCGCCTCGGCGTAGGGGCGTGCAATGGTGGCGAGTTCTGCCATGGCTTCTATCAGAGTTCGGTCTGCAGGCGGGCGAGCAAATCGGCGTGAACGCCTGCATTCACTTCCTTGCGCAGGATCTGCTCTGCGCCCTTGACGGCCAGGGCCGCGACTTGCTCGCGCAGCGCTTCGCGCGCCTTCAGTGCCTGCTGGTCGGCTTCGACGCGTGCGGCTGCAACGATCTTGTTGCCTTCCTCGGTCGCGCGGGCCTTGGCCTCTTCAACGATGGCCTGGGCGCGACGTTCGGCGTCGGCAAGACGCTGTGCGGACTCGTTGCGTGCCTGGCCCAGTTCGGCTTCCACGCGCTTGTTGGCGGCGGAGAGTTCGGACTTGGCCTTGTCGGCGGCAGCGAGGCCTTCGGCGATCTTCGCAGCGCGGTCGTCCAGCGCCTTCGCGATCGGCGGCCACACGAACTTCATCGTGAACCCGACCAGGATCAGGAACACGATCATCTGAACGATCAGGGTACCGGTAATGCTCACTTTTCACCCTCTCTTTGGGATTGAATGCGAAGCCATTCCACAGAGGGGAACGACGACACGGGTCCGACGAGAAAGACTTACTTCGGCAGGTTGGCGATCTGAGCCAGGAACGGGTTGGCCGTTGCGAACCAGAGGGCGATACCGGTGCCGATAATGAAAGCGGCGTCGATCAGACCAGCCAGCAGGAACATCTTGGTTTGAAGTTCACCCATGAGTTCAGGCTGACGTGCGGCCGACTCGAGGTACTTGCTGCCCATGATGCCGATGCCGATACATGCGCCCACAGCGCCCAGACCGATGATCAGGCCGGCGGCCAGTGCAACAAAGCTAATAACTTCCATGATGACTCCTAGAGGACTTTGGTTGAAGAGAAAACAAAAAACGAAAACGAAAACGGATGATCAGTGGTGATCGTGGGCCTGGCCGATGTAGACCAGCGCCAGCATCATGAACACGAACGCCTGCAGCGTGATGATCAGGATGTGGAAGATGGCCCAGGCCGTGCCCGCGATGATGTGGCCGATGGCCAGGCCGATGCCGGTGGCCGACAGCGACCAGGCGCCGCCCATCAGCGCGATCAGCAGGAAGATCAGTTCGCCGGCATACATGTTGCCGAACAGCCGCATGCCGTGCGAGACGGTCTTGGCGATGAACTCGATCATCTGCATCGCGAAGTTGAACGGATACAGCGCCCAGTGGTTGCCGAACGGCGCGGTGAAGAGCTCGTGCACCCAGCCGCCCAGGCCCTTGATCTTGATGTTGTAGTAGAGGCAGACCAGCAGCACGGCCACCGACATGCCCATTGTCACCGAGAGGTCGGCCGTGGGCACGACGCGCAGGTAGGCATGGTGCGGGTCTTCGCCGGCGATGTGGAAGATCTTGGCCCAGATCGCCGGGAACAAATCGACCGGGAACAGGTCCATTGCATTGAGCAGGAAGATCCAGACGAAGATCGTGAGCGCCAGCGGGGCCACGAACTTGCGGCTGGTGGCGTTGTGAACGATGCCCTTGGCCTGCTGGTCGACCATTTCCACCAGCAGTTCGACAGCCGCTTGAAAACGGCCGGGAACGCCCGAAGTAGCCTTGCGGGCAGCCAGCCAGAGCAGCCAGCAACCCAGGATGCCCAGTGCTATCGAGAAGAAGAGCGAGTCGAAATTGAAAACCGAAAAGTCCGCAACACCGCCCGGCTTGGAGCTTTGCAGGTGCGTCAAGTGGTGAATGATGTATTCACCCGCGGTCTGACCATGTTCCGCAGCGTTTTCAGCAGCCATTCAGTTACTCGTCTCTATGTTGCCGGCGCCGGGGCGAGAACATCACCGCCAACCAGGCCGCCTTCATTGTCACCACCAAACCGATCAGCATTGCTGGCCAGCTCAGCGCCGTTATCAGCCTTGGCGCTGCGAACAACATCGCAATCGACAAGGCCATCTTGACCATTTCCCACAGGAAGAACCCAACCACCGCAGTGCCCGGATTCAGGGAAGAAAACCGGCCGGTCAGCCCCCGCGCGAACACCGCAGCAGGAATGACCACCGCAATCGCGCCGTAGCCGGCGGACCACCCCAGATTTTGCCTCCCCGTCAGTCCCCAGGCGGCCAAAGCCACCAGCAGACCGACAACCAACTGCCCCGCGATGACCCACCAGGGGGAGATCGAGGGATGCCTTGCTCGCAGTTCACGCGCCTCATCGGCGGTCAACGGCTTGTATTCTGCGTCGAGGTCTTCCGCGACTTGCTCATCTTTTCGGGCGATTGTTTTCATTTCGAATGAAGCCCGGATGACGACCCAGAATTTCTACAAAGCCATTGATTATAAGTAAAAACCCAGCCCGTCCGGCCACCCGAGCTGTCGCGTTTGCAAATCGAGGCTTCGTTGGCTGACGAGAACCCGACCTGCCGCGCGCAACCATAATTCCAGACATGCACCCTCTTACCGCCGCACTCCCCTCCACGCTCTGCTACCTCGACGGCGAGTACACCGCACTCAAGGACGCACGCATCAGCGTGCTCGACCGCGGCTTCATCTTCGGCGACGGCGTCTATGAAGTCGTCCCCGTCTACGGTGGCCAGCCCTTCTGCTTCGAGGAGCACATGGCACGCCTCGATCGCTCGCTGGCCGAACTGCAGATCGCCAATCCGCTCACGCTCGCCCAGTGGCGCAGCATCGTGATGCGGCTCGTCGAGCCGGGCAGCGATGCGCCCCAGGCCGTGTACTTTCAAGTTACCCGCGGTGTCGCGCCGCGCGATCATGCCATGACCCGGGGCGTGCGCCCGACGGTGTTCGTGATGGTGAATCCGCTGCCGCCGGTGGCCGATGCCGTGCGCGCCAAGGGCGTGGCCTGCGTGAGCGCGGCCGACTTCCGCTGGCAGAAGGCGCACATCAAGAGCACCAGCCTGCTGGGCGCGGTGCTGGCGCGGCAGATCAGCGTCGAGGCCGGCGCGGCCGAGACCATCATGTTCCGTGACGAATGGCTCAGCGAGGCCTCGTCGAGCAATGTGTGGATCGTGAAGGACGGCGGCCTCGTGGGGCCGCCCAAGGACAACCTGGTGCTGACCGGCATCCGCTACGGCCTGCTCGAACGCCTGTGCGCCGAGTGCGGCATCCCGTTCACTCTGCGCCGCATCTCGCGCGATGAGGTTTTCGGCGCCGACGAGCTGCTGCTCTCGTCGGCCAGCAAGGAAGTGCTGCCGGTGGTGACCCTCGATGGCCAGGCGATTGGAAATGGCCGGCCCGGCCCCATCTATCAAGCCTTGTACGCAGCCTACCAGCAGGCCAAGCTGAGCAACGCGCAAGCGCAAGGAGTTCCCGCATGACCGACACCAACGACAAGATCGAAACCGCCACCGTCCACGTTCCCGATCCGCGCAAGGAATCGCTGATCGAGTACCCCTCGCAGTTCCCGATCAAGGTCATGGGCGTCAAGGCCGATGGCTTCGTGCATGCCATCACCCAGATCGCCGAGCGTTTCGATCCGGCGTTCGACGCCACCACGGTCGAGCTGCGCGACAGCAAGGCGGGCAACTACCTCGGCGTGACGATCACCGTCACCGCCACCAGCCGCGAGCAGCTCGACGATCTCTATCGCGCGCTCTCGGGCCATCCGCTGGTCAAGGTCGTTCTCTGAAGAAGCGGCGAGCGCCGAGCACGTCATGAGCACGGGCATCGAACTGGCATGGCTCGGCGCTGCCGACTACGCCGCCACCTACGGCGCGATGAAGCAGTTCACGCTCGAGCGCCTGCCCGAGACGCCCGATGCGCTGTGGATCTGCGAGCATGCGCCGGTCTTCACGCAGGGCATTGCGGGCAAGCAGGACCACATCCTGAACCCCGGCGCAATCCCCGTCGTGCAGACCGACCGCGGCGGCCAGGTCACCTTCCACGGCCCGGGCCAGGTGGTGGCCTATCCGCTGATCGATCTTCGGCGCGCAGGCTACTTCGTGAAGGAATACGTCTTTCGCATCGAGGAATCGGTGCTGCGCACGCTGGCGCACTTCGGCGTGACCGGCCACCGCGTGGCGGGCGCGCCGGGCATCTACGTGCGGCTCGACGACCCTTTTTCGCATGCCGCGCTGACCGGCCCGCTGCCCGCGGGCGACCCGTTCCGCGGCCTCGGCAAGATCGCCGCGCTCGGCATCAAGGTGAGCCGCCACGCCACCTACCACGGCGTGGCGCTCAACGTCGCGATGGACCTCGAACCCTTCTCGCGCATCAACCCTTGCGGCTATGCGGGGCTGCAAACGGTCGATCTTTCTACAATCGGGGTCCAAACCACATGGGAAGAAGCTGCCCGGGTCCTGAGCCAGAAGCTCAGCACCTACCTGGCGCCTTGACACTCCAATGAGCACCACAGAAGTCGTCCGCGACGCACAAAGCGCCGAAACCTACAACCCGCTGGCCAAGCAGAAGGCCGCGGCCAAGCTCTCGCGCATCCCCGTCAAGGTGGTGCAGCAGGGCGAGGTGCTCAAGAAGCCCGACTGGATCCGCGTGAAGGCCGGCAGCCCCACCACGCGCTTCTACGAGATCAAGCAGATCCTGCGCGAGAGCAACCTGCATACGGTCTGCGAAGAAGCCTCCTGCCCGAACATCGGCGAATGCTTCGGCAACGGCACCGCCACCTTCATGATCATGGGCGACAAGTGCACGCGCCGCTGCCCGTTCTGCGACGTGGGCCACGGCCGCCCCGACCCGCTCGACAAGGACGAGCCGCTCAACCTTGCCAAGACCATCGCCAAGCTGCGCCTGAAGTACGTGGTGATCACCAGCGTCGACCGCGACGACCTGCGCGACGGCGGCAGCCAGCATTTCGTCGACTGCATCACCAACATCCGCGAGCTCTCGCCGATGACGCAGATCGAAATCCTCGTGCCCGACTTCCGCGGCCGCGACGACCGCGCATTGGAAATCCTCAAGGCCGCACCGCCCGATGTGATGAACCACAACCTCGAAACCGCGCCGCGCCTCTACAAGGAAGCGCGCCCGGGCAGCGACTACCAGTTCAGCCTCAACCTGCTGAAGAAGTTCAAGGCGCTGCATCCGCAGGTTCCGACCAAGAGCGGCATCATGGTGGGCCTCGGTGAAACCGACGAAGAGATCCTTCAGGTGATGCGCGACATGCGCGCCCACGACATCGACATGCTGACCATCGGCCAGTACCTGTCGCCGTCGGGCTCGCATCTGCCGGTGCGCCGCTACGTGCATCCCGACACCTTCAAGATGTTCGAGGAAGAGGCCTACAAGATGGGCTTCAGCCATGCGGCCGTGGGCGCGATGGTGCGCTCGAGCTACCACGCGGACCAGCAGGCGCACGCCGCCGGCGTCTGAGAGACCGCCGGCGCGCCTCAGCGCCCGCCGGCCGCCCGGGGTGAAGCTTCCCGCGCGGCAGCCGGAGCCTGCCGGCCGCCGAACACCGCGAAGCTGAGCGCCGCGGCCAGCCAGGCGCCGAGCCCGCCGTACAGCATGACCCAGCCGAAGCCATGGGCCACGGCGGCCTGCAGGAGTGCACCGGACGCATCCGGCACCGCCAGCGTCGCCAGCGCCTGCTGCGCGCCCGCCATGTCCCCGCCCGCGAGCTGCCCGGCCAGGGCGCGCAGCCGCGCCGCATCGAGCGCCGTCCCCAGCGAGCCCCGCAGCGCAGCCAGGATGCCCGCCACCAGCACCAGGCCCATCAGCGCGATGTTGATGGCCAGCGAGATGAGGCGCGCGCTGACGTCCATGCCCGAGGCCATGCCGGCGCGGTGCGCGGGCACCGAGGCGGTGGTCATGTTGGTCGCGGGCGTGGTGGTCAGGCCCAGGCCGATGCCGGCAATGAGCGCACCGGGCAGCACCGTCCAGCCGCCCAGGTGCGCGAGGCCGCTGCCCCACTTCATCGCCATGAAGCCCAGGCCGATCAGGAACAGGCCGGCGGGGATCACGAAGCGCGCCTGGTAGCGCAGCAGCAGCCATTGCGCGATCGGCGGCATCACCAGGAAAGGCACCGTGTAGACCAGCAGCGCCAGCCCCACGGTGGCCGTGTCGTAGCCCAGGCCGGCGGAAAAATACAGCGGCAGGTAGATCATGAACGGCCAGTAGCTGCAGTTCATGCCGATGCAGCCGACGATGGCACCCGAGAAGTCGCGGATGCGGAACACCGAGAAGTCGAACATCGGGTGCGGATGGAAGCGCTCCACCGCGACGAAGGCTGCGAGGCCCGCCGCGGTGACGGCCATCAGCCCCAGCGCGGCCGGGCTGGTCCAGCCCAGGCTGTCGCCCTGCGTGATCAGCCAGGTGAGCCCGAGCACCGCGATGGTCAGCGTGACGATGCCCGCCAGGTCCAGCTTCTGCTGGCTGGCCAGCGGATCGCGGGACTCCGCCACGCCGGCCATGATCAGCGCCAGCCCGAGCAACGCCAGCGGCGCATGCACCAGGAAGACCCAGTGCCAGCTGGCCAGCGCAATGATCGCACCGCCCACCACCGGCCCGAAGCCCAGGCCGATGCCGGCCACCACGCCCCAGATCGCAAAGGCGCGGCCGCGCGCCCGGCCGTCCGGAAACTGGTGCGACAGGATCGCGATCGAGCAGATGAACATCGCACCGCCCGCCATGCCCTGCAGGAAGCGCGCGGCAATCAGCACCGGCGTGCCGGGCGCCAGCCCGCACAGCAGCGAGGCCACGCCGAAGGCCAGCACCGTGAGCGCGAACATGCGGCGCCGTCCGTAGCGGTCGGCCAGCGTGCCGGTGGCCATCAGCACCGTGGTGCAGGCGATGGTGTAGGCGTTCATGATCCATTGCAGGTCCTGGAAGTCGGCGTGCAGCCGCGCTTCGAGCACCGGCAGGATGATCGGCACGCTGGAAATCTCCAGGCCGAACATCAGCGCAGCGAGGCAGATGGCGGCCAGCGCGAGGGAGGGATGGCGGGGAGCGGAAGAGGACATCGGGGTGAGGAGAAAAAGGTGGTCCGAGGCATTCTCAAGACCCCGATTTCATTAGGCAAATGATTAAATTTCTACCCATTCAAGACGTAATTTCATTAATCTAGGTAGCCATGAGCTTCGACACCGGCCTGCTGCAGGCCTTCATCGCCGTCCATCAGGCCAACGGCTTCACCCGCGCCGCCGGGCAGCTGCACCTGACGCAATCGGCGGTCAGCCACCAGATCCGCCGGCTCGAGGAACTGGTCGGGCGCCCGCTGTTCCACCGCACCACGCGGCGCCTGCGCCTGACCGCCGATGGCGAGGACTTCCTGCGCCATGCCGAGCGCATCCTGCAGGCGCAGGACGCGCTGGCGCGGCACTTCCGCTGCTCGCCGATCGAAGGCACGGTGCGCTTCGGCGTGCCCGAGAGCTTCATGAGCGAGGGCCTGCCGCAGCTGCTGCAACAGTTCGCGCGCAGCTGTCCCAATGTGCGGCTGGAAGTGAGCGTGGGCCTGACGCTCGACCTGGCCACGATGGTGCGTGAGCGCGAGCTCGACCTGGCGGTGGTGGTGTCGGTCTCGGGCGAGGTCGAGGGCACGCTGCTGCGGCGCCTGCCGATGGTGTGGGCCGCGGCCGAAGGCTTCGAGCGCATGGAGGGAGCCTCGCTGCCGCTGGCCTATTCGCCGCCGCCCTGCGTATGCCGCCAGGTCAGCATCGATGCGCTGAACCAGGCCGGCATTCCCTGGCACGGCGCCTTCAGCTCGCACAGCCTGCAGGACCTGCGCACGGCCGCGTTGAGCGGCCTCGCGGTGGCCACCTTCACGCGCGACAACCTGCGCCCCGGCATGGCGGTGCTGGACGAGCGCGACGGCCTGCCCGCGCTGCCGATGCTGGACTTCACGCTGGCCTACGGCGAAGGCGATGCGGGGGAGCGCAGCCCGGCCGTGGCCGAGCTCGGCCGCCTGATCGAACAGGCCGAGTGGGCGCGCCGGGACAAGCCTGTGCGGCAGCCGCGCCGCACGCTGCGCGCGGCATAGGCTCACGCCCGTCGCGTGCGGCTCACCGCCGGGCCGGGGTCTTCGCTATCCTGCCGTTCTGGCCAAGACGAAGGATAGATTTTGCAAACGCACCCTGCCATTCAAGCCGCCATGGAGCGCAGCTTCGGCGCCATCGCCGACCTGGTTCGCCTCCACGCGCAACACACGCCCGACCATGCCGCGCTCGCGGACGCGCAACAGGCACTGAACTATGGCGCGCTCGACGCGCTGATGGACCGCGTCGCGGCCGCACTGCAGCGCGACGGCCTCGGGCCGGGCAACGCCATCGCGGTCTGCGCGGCGTCCTCGGTGAACTATGCGGCGGTGTTCCTCGGCGCCTTGCGCGCGGGCGTCGCGGTCGCGCCGCTGGCGCCCGGCTCCACGCCAGCCAGCCTGGCGCGCATGATCGAGGATGCCGAGGCGCGCATCCTCTTCACCGATGCGTCGGCAGCCGAGGTCGTCGGCCCTGCGAAGGAAGACGGCATCCCGCGCGTGGCGCTCGACGGCTCCGCCGCCGGGCAGGCCCTCGAGCGCTGGCTGGCTCCCGCAGGCACGCAGCCGCGTGCCGTGGAAACGCAGCCCTCGTGGCCCTTCAACATCATCTATTCGTCGGGCACCACCGGCGAGCCCAAGGGCATCGTGCAGGGCCACGGCATGCGCTGGGCCCATGTGCAGCGCGGCGCCAAGTACGGCTATGGCCCGGACACCGTCACGCTGCTGTCGACGCCGCTCTATTCGAACACCACGCTGGTGGTGTTCTTTCCGACCATTGCCTTCGGCGGCTGCGTGGTGCTGATGCCCAAGTTCGATGCGGCCGGCTACCTGCAGCTGGCCGAGCAGCGCCGTGTGACGCACACCATGCTGGTGCCGGTGCAGTACCAGCGCCTGATGGCGCATCCCCGCTTCGACGCGCACGACCTCTCGTCCTTCCGCTTCAAGTTCAGCACCAGCGCGCCCTTCAACGCCGCGCTCAAGGCCGACGTGCTCAAGCGCTGGCCCGGCGGGCTGATCGAGTTCTACGGCATGACCGAAGGCGGCGGCACCTGCATCCTCGAGGCGCACCTGCATCCGGACAAGCTGCACACGGTCGGCCAGCCGGCCGAAGGCAGCGACATCCGCCTGATCGACGAGGAAGGCCGCGAGATCCCGCGCGCCAACATCGAACTGGCCGGCGAGGTGGTGGGCCATTCGGCCGGCATGATGACCGGCTATCACCGCCAGCCCGGCAAGACGCGCGAGGCCGAGTGGTTCGACGCCACCGGCAAGCGCTTCATCCGCACCGGCGACGTGGGCCGCTTCGATGCCGAGGGCTTCCTGACGCTGTTCGACCGCAAGAAGGACATGATCATCAGCGGCGGCTTCAACATCTATCCGAGCGATCTCGAAGCGGTGCTGCGCGGCCACGCGGCCGTGGCCGACGTGGCAGTGGTCGGCGTGCCTTCGGAGCAATGGGGCGAGACGCCGGTGGCCTTCGTGGTGCGCCGCGAGGGCAACGACATCACCGAGGACGCACTGCTGCAACGGGCCAATGCCCAACTCGGAAAGACGCAGCGCCTGGCGCGGCTGCAGTTCATCGACGAGCTGCCGCGCAGCGCGATCGGCAAGGTGCTCAAGCGGGAGTTGCGTGAACTCGTCGGCCGCTGAAGCACAGGCGCAGGCAGCCGCGTCCTCCGAACAAGGCGGCGGCAACGGCCTGCTGTGGCTGCTGGCCGCCGTTGCGGTGCTGTTCGCCTTCCTGCGCCCGCGTGCGCCGATGGACTGGCTCCGTTTGGTCGACTGGCAGACCGTGGGCGCGCTGGCCGGGCTGCTCGCGATCACGCAGGGGGTCGAGAAAAGCGGCATGCTGCAGGCCGCCGCCGAGCGCCTGCTCGCGCGCACCCACAGCCAGCGCAGCCTGGCGCTGCTGCTGACCGCCAGTGCGGCGTTCCTGTCCGCGCTGGTGACCAACGACGTGAGCCTGTTCCTGCTGGTGCCGCTGACGCGCGTGCTCGCCAGCCAGGCGCACCTGCCGCTCGCGCGGCTGGTGGTGCTCGAGGCGCTGGCCGTCAATGCGGGTTCGGCCCTCACGCCCATCGGCAACCCGCAGAACCTCTACCTGTGGCACCGCTCGGGCGAGAGCTTCGTCGGCTTCATGGGCATGATGCTGCCGACCGTGGCCGTGATGCTGTTCTGGCTCTTCGCGGCGGCCTGGCTGCTGGTGCCGCGCACGCCCATCGCGCTCAAGCCCGAGACCGAAGCCGCGCCGGTGCAGCCGCGCCTTTTGGCACTGGCGGGCGTCCTGTTCGTCGGTTTCGTGGTCGCGCTCGACCGGCACTGGCTGCTCGCGGGCCTGGGCGTGGTGTTCGCGGTGTTCCTGCTGACTTATCCGCGCGTGCTGAAGGGCATCGACTGGGCACTGCTCGCGATCATTGCGCTGATGTTCGTGGACCTGCGGCAGCTGGCCGAGCTGCCGGCGGTTCAATCGCTGCTGAACCACTGGCCCATCACCGAGGGATGGCGCGCCTACCTCGCCGCCATCGTCGCCTCGCAGCTCATCAGCAACGTGCCGGCTGCGATCCTGCTCGACGGCCATGTGCGCGACCTGCCCGCGCTCGCGGCCGGCGTGAGCGTGGGCGGCTTCGGCTGCGTGCTGGGCTCGCTGGCCAACCTGATCGCGCTGCGCCTGGCCCGGCTGCCGCACGGGCTGCGCGAGTTCCATCGCATCAGCATCCCGTTCCTGCTGGTGTGCGCGGCCTCGGCGCTGCTGCTGCGGCTGGGGTGACAGGCGGGGATCCCCGCAGGACAATGGCCCCTTTCCCATGCACCAGCCCGCCCCGCCAACCCTTTCGCTGCGCAACTACGGCACCTCGCGCGGCAGCCATGCGCACGACCACTTCCAGGTGGTGGTCGGCCTCGAGGGCGTGCTGGAGATCGAGGTCGAAGGCCGCGGTGCCGGCATCGGTGCCGGCCAGGCGCAGGTGGTCGCGCCGGGCGACCGGCACGACTTCGAAGCGCGCGGCAGCGGCAGCATGTGCCTCGTGCTCGACACCACGCATGCGACCTGGGCCCGGTGCGCCGAACGCGCGCCGGCCGACGTGCCGCAGCTGCATGCGCTCGCACGCTATCTCGCGCACTGCATGAAGCAGCCCCGGCAATTCGCGCTCGCGTTGCAGCAGGGCCCCGCGCTGCTGCTGGAAGCCTGGCGCCCCGCGCCTTCTTCGATGCCGCACGTGCGCCGCCGCCGCATCGACTGGCCGGCGCTTGCGGCCTGGGCCCGGGCGCGGTGGCACGAGCCGCTCACGGTCGCCGACCTGGCCAGCATCGCCTGCCTGAGCCCGAGTCAGCTCGCACAGCGCTGCCGCGAGGAACAGGGCATGAGCGCGATGCACTGGCTGCGCGGCCTCAGGCTCGCGCATGCGCGCGAACTGCGGCTCGAAGGCATGGGCGTCGCCGAAACCGCGCGCCGCACGGGCTACCGCTCGCCGTCGGCGCTCACCGCCGCGCTGCGCCGCCTCGATTCCTGAAGGCAACACCGTCGTTGCGCGACGACGCACCGGCGCTGCGCGACAGCCGGCCGGGTTAGCCTCGTTCTCCATGTCGCCCACCTTCCACGCCCTGCTCGCGATTGCGCTCTGGGCCACGCTCGCCTCGCTCGGCACTGCCCTCTCGCACTTGCCACCGTTCCTCTTGACCGGGCTCGCGCTCATCATTGGCAGCCTGCCGAGCTGGCCGCTGGTGCTGCGCGACCGCGCGGCCTGGCGCGTGCCGCCGCGTACGCTGGCCCTCGGTGTCTACGGCCTGTTCGGCTTTCACTTCCTGCTGTTCATCGCGCTGCGGCATGCGCCGCCGGTCGAGGCCAACCTCGTCAACTACCTGTGGCCGCTGTTCATGGTGGTGCTGGCGCCGGTGCTGCTGCCGGGCATGTCGCTGCGGCCGCTGCACCTGGTGGCGGCGCTGCTGGGCTTTGCGGGCGCGGCGGTCGCGATCCTGGGCACGCGAGGCGGCGGCAACAGCGCGCCCCATGGGTACTGGGGCTTCCTGCCGGCGCTGGGCTCGGCCTTCATCTGGGCCAGCTATTCGCTGTGGACGAAGCGCGTCGAGGCCTTTCCAAGCTCGGCCATCGGCCTGTTCGGGCTGGTCTCGGGGGTGCTCTCGCTGGCCTGCCATGCGGTGCTCGAAGCGCCGGTGGCGCTGTCCTCCAAGGACTGGCTGCTGCTCGCGCTGTGCGGCCTCGGCCCGCTCGGCGCGGCCTTCTTCGTGTGGGACATGGCGCTCAAGCGCGGCGACCCGCGGCGCATCGGCATCCTGAGCTATCTCACGCCTCTGGGCTCGACCGCGCTGCTGCTGCTCGTGACCGGCCGGCCGCTGACCTGGACCATCGCGCTGGCGGCCCTGCTCATCATTTCGGCGGCAGTCATGGGCACACGCGCCCGCTGAATGGCTCCTGTCCGACGGAGCCGCGCGTTTTTATGGCTAGAGTGGAGGCTCAGGAAAAAAGGAGCCCCCACTCATGGAAAACAAGAACAAGAACGAAGATTTCGAGATCACGCCCAAGCTGGTGTTCGACCTGAACCTGGCGCTGTACCTCGACCTGGTGGCCGCACTCGAGGGCGCGGGCGCCATCACCTACCGCCAGATGGCGGCCCGGGTGCTCAACATCAGCATGGACGCGCGCGCCGACGGCGAGACCGGCCTCGCAACGGCGCTGGAAGGCGTCGCCAAGGGTTTCGCCGGCCAGGGCGGCGGCTTGTCGATCGAACTGCTGAAGGCCGCACGCAGCCTGCGCGAGGACGACGCGATGGGCGACATCCCGATGCGGCCCGACGAAGGCTGAGCCGCAGCGCCCTCCAGAGAGCTGCCCGGATCGTCGCCGGAATCCGGCTCGCGGCCGGCCGTCCAGCGCCTGTGCTTCAGCTTTGTGCCACCTGCAGCACCAGCTTGCCGAAGTTCTCGCCGCTGAAAAGGCGGTTCAGCGCCTCGGGGAAGGTGTCGAGCCCCACGACCACGTCTTCCTTGCTCTTCATGCGGCCGTCCTTGAGGTAGCCGGCAAGCTCGGCCACGGCAATGGGGAAGCGGTCCGCGTAGTCGAACACCACGATGCCTTCCATGCGCGCGCGGTTCACCAGCAGGCTCAGGTAGTTCCGGGGGCCGGCCGCGGGCATGCTGTTGGCGTTGTTGTACTGGCTGATGGCGCCGCAGATGATCACGCGGGCCTTGCGCGCGAGCCGCGCGAGCACCGCGTCGAGGATCTCGCCGCCGACGTTGTCGAAGTAGATGTCCACGCCCTTGGGGCAGTGCGTCTTGAGGCCGTCGCGCACGGCACCGGCGCCGGCCTTGTAGTCGATGCAGGCGTCGAAGCCCAGCTCCTTCACCACCCAGTCGCACTTGGCCTGGCCCCCGGCGATGCCGACGACGCGGCAGCCCTTGATCTTGGCGAGCTGCCCGACCGTCTGCCCCACGGCGCCCGCGGCACCGGAGATGACCACGGTTTCGCCCGCCTTGGGCTGGCCCACGTCCATCAGCCCGAAGTAGCCGGTCATGCCCGGCATGCCGAGCACGTTGAGCCACTGGTGGATGGTGCCCGCGCGCAGGTCGATTTTGGCGAGCCCGCTGCGCTTGATCTCCTCCTTGGGAACGAGCATGTATTCCTGCACGCCCAGCGTGCCGTAGACCGTGTCGCCGACCGGGAAATCCGGGTTCTTCGAGGCGATGACGCGGCCGATGCCGCCTGCGCGCATCACCGCACCGATCTCCACCGGCGCGATGTAGCTCTTGGCATCGTTGAGCCAGCCGCGCATCGCGGGGTCGAGCGAGAGCGAGAGTGTCTTGACCAGCACGCCGCCCTCGGCGGGTTCGCCGACCGGCTCGGTCGTGAACTGCCAGTGTTCGCGCGTTGCCGCGCCTTCGGGCCGCTTGGCGAGCCTGACCTGGTGATTGACGGGCGAATGGGCCATGGGGGTCTCCTGGGAAGGGTCGATGTTTCGGCGCCATGCTAGCGGCGCTCGGCGCCGCGGGCCGTAGCGCAGGCGACAGCACTGCCGCCGGCACCGGGCCCAGCCCGGCGGCCGCTCAGGCCAGTCGCACGACGATCCGCAGGCCCGGATTCGCGTTGCGCACCGCGAGGCTGCCGCCGTGCGCCTCGGCGATCAGGCGGCAAAGGTACATGCCCAGCCCGACGCCGCCGGTGGCACGCTGGCGCGCGCTGTCGGTGCGGTAGAAGGCCTCGGTCAGGCGTTCGAGCTGGGCCTCGTCGACACCGGGGCCGTGGTCGCGGAACTCGATCTCCACGCCCTGCTGCGCCGGCCCGTCGACCACGGCGCGCAGCGACACGACGGGCGGACGGGGCGCGTCGGTGCTGTAGCGCAGGGCGTTGTCCAGCAGGTTGCGCACCAGGAGGCGGATGCGCATGCGGTCGACGGCATGCGGCGGCAGTCCCTCCGCCAGGTCCAGGTGCACCTGCGGGGCGCCCGGCATCTCGGCCGCGACCTCGCGCACCAGCGCCGCCAGGTCGACCGGCTCGCGCTGCAGCGCCACGTGCGGGCTCGCGAGGCGCTCGCTCTCGAGCAGGTCGCTGATCAGGTCGCGCATTTCGTTGAGGTCGCGCAGCAGCGCCTCGCGCTCGGCCTGGCTTTCCGGCGTGGCCGGCAGCAGTTCGGCATTGAGCCGGGCGCGCGTGAGCGGCGAGCGCAGTTCGTGGCTCAACGCGAGCAGCAGCCCGCGCTTGGCATCGAGCATGGCCTGGATGTCGTCGGCCATGGTGTTGATGTGCTCCGCAAGATCGCCGAGGTCGTCGTTGCGGCGGATCGGGATCGGCTGCGTGAACTCGCCGCGGCCGAAGCGCTGCGCGCCTTCGCGGATGTCGATCAGTGGCCGCAGCAGCCGGCTGACATAGGCATAGCCCAGCACCACGAGCAGCAGCAGCGCGCAAAGGGTGGCCCAGCCGACGATGCGCGGCGCGAGCTGCCAGAGCCTGGGCGACCAGCCGAAGATGACGCGGTGGCCGTCCGCTGTCGGGCGAACGAACCATTTGTCGTTCCAGGCCTCCTCGTCGCGGCCGTGCATCCAGCCGCCGCGGCCATTGCTGCCGCCGGGGTTGGAGTCCCAGTTGACCTTGGGGCCGGTGATGCGGATCGTGATCGGCAGCCGGGCGACCAGCGCCTGCGCGCGTGCCACGTCGGGCGGCGTGCCGATCTCGGCGACGAGCCGGTCGGCATAGTCGATCAGCATCGGCTTGGCGGCCTCGGCCCAGCCGGTGGAAAAGGACTTCTTCATGCCGCCCATGAACACCGCCGCCATCACCAGCGCCAGCATCACGAACATCATGACCAGCCGGATGCGCAGCGAACGGCGCCAGCGGCGCTTGCCCTGCACCTTCTCGTGCCACTGGGCATGCCATTGCCTGTGCAGCTCCGCGCGGCGCGATGCGATCCCGTGCAGCGCCTCGCGCAAACTCCGCCGCCTGCGCCTCATGCAGGCTCGCTGCGGGCGACGGCCAGCGCATAGCCGGCATTGCGCAGCGTCTTGATGCAGTCCAGCGGCTCGAGCTTCTTGCGCAGGCGGCTCACCACGATGTCGACCGCCCGGGTGTAGAGCTCGGCCTCGTGGCCGCGCAGGCGGTTCAGGATGTCGTCGCGGCTGAACACCTTGCCGGGCTCGGCCGCCAGCAGCGCGAGCAGTTCGAACTCGGTGCCCGTGAGCTCCACGCGCTCGCCATGGCGCAGCACCTGGCGCCGGTCGAGGTCGATCGACAGCCCGTCGAACACGCGGTGCTGGGTGCCGTTGGCCGCCGCCGGCGTGCTGCGCTGGCGGCGCAGGATGGTCTGCACGCGCGCCACCAGTTCGCGCGGCTCGAAGGGCTTGGGCACGTAGTCGTCGGCGCCCAGCTCGAGGCCGACCACGCGGTCCATCACCTCGCCGCGCGCAGTGAGCATCACGATGGGAATGTCGCTCTCCTTGCGGATCTCGCGGCACAGCGCAAAGCCATCCATCTCGGGCAGCATCACATCGAGGATCGCCGCGTCGTACGGCTCCGCACGCAATTTGGCGAGCCCTTCGCTCGGGCGCACCGCGCTCTCCAGCGTGTAGCCGAAGCGGGCGAAGTAGGTGGTCAGCGGCGCGGCGAGATGTTCGTCGTCGTCGATCAGCAGGATGCGCGGCATGGCGGGATTGTGCCTCCTGACAAGAAGGTGGCGAATGACCTCGCCGACCATCAGACCGGCCGGCATCGCAGCGCCCAGGCTAGGCCCGTCACGAGAACGCAGAGCAGCAGCGCGTGGTAGACGAGGTCGGGCACCGTGCGCGGACCGATGCCCGCGATGATGGTGCCGAGCCCGACCAGCGTGCCCAACAGCGCGAAGCCCTGGCCGAAGATGGCGGCGCGGCGCGCATGATGGGGACGCAGCCAGGTCTCGGCCGAGGCCAGCACCAGCACGGCGGCTATCACCGCCTCGGCGTTGCGGGCCGCAGCATGCGCGTAGCCGGACACCAGGAACCCCGCGTGCACGGTCGACGCGAGCCCGAGCATGAGCGTCTCGGCCAGCATCCATGCGCGCGCGGCCGGCGCGTGCACCACGGGGGAAGCGCTGCGGCCGCTGGGCATGGACGCGCCGCTCACCATGGATCGGCCCTGCCTATGCGGCCCAGGTGCGTGGTGGCGAAGCCCGCTGCGTACTTGAGCCCGTAGCCCAGCGCACGGTCGACGCCGATGTGGGCCAGCCAGATCAGGCTACCGGCCACCGCCCAGGGCATGGCCGCGAGCACGCCGAGCGCCAGCAGCAGCACCGGGCCGACGTACGAGTGCGCCGCGTTGTAAAGCGCCGCGCCCGTGCGCGGGCCCGCGAGGTAGCCCAGCAGCGACAGATCGGGCACGAGCAGCCAGAGCGCGAACGCCCCCCAACCCGCGCCGAACTGGGCGTAGGCGGCGAGCGCCACGCCCAGCACCGCGGCGCCTTCGAGCCGCAGCAGCGCGCGCACGCCGCCCCTCGCGGCCACCGCCTGGTCGCGGGACACCGCGGAACCGGCTGCGCCGGGCCGCAGGTATCGCCCGCCGGCAGGGGGTTGGCGAAGCGATACGAAGTGCGCGAAGGCTGGGAGTGAGCCAAGCCTAGCCATGATGGCGCCAGCGGCGTCCGCCGCGGTCCATGAAGTCACGCACCTTCTGCTGCTGCTCGGCGTTCAGGCTGTCGAAGAAATCGGCGGCGGCTGCGATGATCTCCGGGCTGCCGTTGCGCACGGCCGTGGTCTTCTCGTCGACGAGCCGCGTGGCGGCTGCCTGGTCGAGCTTGTTGCCCGCGAACAGTGCCTTGAACTGCGAACGCGGATCGCCCGACCCGCCCGCGCCGCGCATGGCTTCGCGCTGCGCCTGCAGCTTCTCGGCCAGCACGGTGAGCTTCTGCTTCTGCGCTGCGTCGAGTTCCAGCTTGCTGCCGACGCGTTCGACCATCCTGGTGCGGAACTCGGCGGAATCGCCGCTGCCCCAGCCGTGCCGATGGCCGGCGCAGCCGGCAATGCTGCCCGCCACGACCGCAAGGCCGGCGAAACCGAAGAGAGTGCGTTTGATCCAGTGCTTCATGATGTTCCTTGCGGCCCGCGGAGTGCCCTGCGGGCGTGATGGGTCTTAGAGCCTGTTGCTGTTGCCGGCGGCTGCGGCACGTGCATCGACAGGGTTCTGCAGGGTCGAGATGACCTTGCTGTTCACGCGCGAACCCGAGGTCACGTTCTGGTCGGGTGCGGCGGCGGTGCGCATGGCTTCGAAGACGACGCCCGCGCGGTCTCTCGACACGGCCATGGTCTCGGCGCCGCGCGAACCGCGCACGACGTTCTGGTCTGGAGCGGAAGCCTCGCGAACGGCCTCGGCATTGACTTCGGCGCGGCTCTTTGCCGAGGTGAGAGGCTGGACGCCTTCGTAGGATTCGGCCTTGGCCCCGGCTGCAGCGAGCAGCGCGAAGGAGCCGACGGCGACGACTTGGGTCAGGGAGAGAGATTTCATGGTCTGGCCTTTCTGTGGTGGAAGAGGAGACCTGATGGTGCTTGCCGCAGTGCGGCAAGTCCTTTCGCCGCGGTTTCGGCGTGTTTCGTTATGTTTCGCTTCTGGAAGCGAACCGCGCGGCTCAGCCGGCCAGGGCGGCCGCAGGATCGTCCGACTCGAGCACGCCCTTGGCCCATTCCTCGAGCTTGCTGGTGTCCGCGCGCAGCACCTCCTGCTTAACGGCGAGGATGCGCGAGGGATGCATCGAGAAGCTGCGCAGTCCCAGGCCGAGCAAGAGACGCGTGAAGGCCACGTCGCCCGCCATCTCGCCGCACACGGCCACGCTCTTGCCCTGGCGGCGGCATTCGGCAATGGTGTCGGCCACGAGCCTCAGCACTGCGGGATGGGCCGGGTCGTAGAGATGGGCCACGGCCTCGTCGGCCCGGTCGATGGCCAGCGTGTACTGGATCAGGTCGTTGGTGCCGATCGACAGGAAGTCGAAGTACTTCAGGAAGGTCTTGAGCGTGAGCGCGGCGGCGGGAATCTCGATCATCGCGCCGAGCTTCACCTTGCCGTATACGGCGCCGCGGCTGTCGAGCTCCGAGCGCGCAAAGTCGATCAGCGACAGCGTCTGGCGGATCTCGCTGACGTGCGCGAGCATGGGGATCAGCAGGTGGATCTCGCCGTGCGCCGCCGCGCGCAGGATGGCGCGCAACTGCGTGAGGAACATCGCCGGGTCGGCCAGGCTCCAGCGGATGGCGCGCAGGCCGAGCGCGGGATTCAGATGCTCCTGCTTGCTGGCCGCCTTGCCGTCGAGCGGCTTGTCGGCGCCCACGTCGATGGTGCGGATGGTGACCGGCATGCCCTGCATGCCCTCGACCGCGCGCTTGTAGGCCTGGTATTGCTCTTCCTCGTCGGGCAGGCGGGTCTGGCGCTGCGACTCGCGGCCCATGAAGAGGAACTCGCTGCGGAACAGCCCCACGCCCACTGCGCCGGCCTTGACGGCGCCGACGGTGTCCTCGGGCATCTCGATGTTGGCAAGCAGCTCGACGCGCTGGCCGTCGAGCGTCACCGCGGGCTTGTGGCGCAGGCGCGCGAGCCGGCCGCGCTCGAGATCGCCCTGGCGCTGCTTGAAGCCGTACTCGGCCAGGATGATCGGCGAGGGATCGACGATCACCACGCCGGCATCGCCGTCGATGATCACCCAGTCGTCCTGGCGCACCAGCTGGCTCGCGGTACGCGCGCCCACCACGGCCGGAATGTCCATGCTGCGCGCGACGATGGCGGTGTGCGAGGTGCGCCCGCCCACGTCGGTCACGAAGCCGGCGAACACGCTCTTCTTGAATTGAAGCATGTCGGCCGGCGACAGGTCGTGCGCGATCAGCACCAGCGGCGCGTCGATGCCGTCGCCGGCGGTGGGGTCGTCGTCCTCCTCGGCCGCAGGACGCTTGCGGCGCGGTGGGCTCGGCGCCAGCACCGCGGCCGTGCCCTTCATGCGGTGCAGCAGCCGTTCGACCACCTGCTCGAGGTCGGCCTTGCGCTCGCGCAGGTACTCGTCCTCCATCTCGTCGAACTGGCGCGCGATGATTTCGAGTTGCGTGGTCAGCGCCCACTCGGCGTTGTAGAGCCGGTCAGTGATCCAGTGCTTGACGCCGCCGGTGAGCGCCTCGTCCTGCAGCAGCATCTGGTGCACCTCGAGCAGCGCCGCGAGCTCGTGCGGCGCATCGTTGGGGCCCATCAGCGCCACGCTCGCCTGCAGCTTGGCAAGCTCGTCGGCCACCGCGTTGCGGGCCATGCGCACCCGGTCGATCTCGGTTTCTATTTCTTCGGGCTTGATGAAATAGTGGGCCACGTCGATGCGGCTGGACACCACCAGCACCGCGCGGCCAATGGCAATGCCACGGGCGACAGGGAGGCCGTGGACTGCGAAGGTCATGGGCGCCTACCGAAGTTCACCGGCCGCCGCCGGGCCGCCCCAAGGCGGCCGAGCCCCCTCGGGGGGCAGCGACGACACGCAGTGCGGAGCGTGGGGGCCACCTTCATTCGCCTTCGCCGAACTTGTCGTTCATGAGTTGGACGAGGGCGTCCATCGCCTCTTCTTCCTGCTGGCCGTTGGTCTCGAGCTCGACGGTCGAGCCGAGCCCGGCGGCCAGCATCATGACGCCCATGATGCTCTTGGCATTGATGCGGCGGTCGCCGCGCGAGAGCCACACCTCGCAAGGAAAGCTGCCTGCGATCTTGGTGAGCTTGGCCGATGCGCGCGCATGGAGGCCCAGCTTATTGCTGATGGTCACGGATTTCTTGATCACTGTGCTTTCTCTTCGCCTGGTTCTGGGGTGCCGCCACCGCCACCTGCATGACACCCGCGGTGCCGCCCGCGATGGCGCGCTGCACCAGCGTTTCGAGCGGCTCGTGGCGGTAGGTCACCGCGCGCAGCAGCATCGGCAGGTTGACCCCCGCCACCAGCCGCGAGCGGGCGCCGTCCACCAGCTTCTGGGCCACGTTGCAAGGTGTTGCGCCGAACACGTCGGCCAGCACCAGCACCTGCGAGCGCGGCGCATTGAGCTGCTGCGCGAGCGTGATGCGGGCGGCCGCCAGCGTTTCTTCGGGCGACACGTTGGGCAGCACGTCGAGTGCGACGATGGCCTGTTCGCAATCGGGGAACACATGCAGCGCGCACCGCCGCAGCGCCTGCGCGAACGGTGAGTGGGCGATGATAAGGATGCTGTTCATGCGGGTCGGGGGACTACGCACCGATTATGCGGGGGCGCCCAAAGGAAGTAGACGTACGACATAACGCAGCAGGCCAGGAAAAAGGACAGGGCCGCGCGGAACGCGGCCACTGGATCGAGCCCGGCGCTGGCGAACAGGTCGATCAGCAGGCCGATGCCCCACTGCACGACAAATACGCCTGCAAAGACCATCAGGTTGTAGGCCGACAGCGCGCGGCCCGCGAGCGCTGTCGGCAAGGCCAGGGCGACGGCGGGCTGGGCCAGCGTGACGACGGTGGAGACGCACAGGAAGACCATCCACGCCACCGTCCCCGCCGCGGGACCAGCTATCAAAACGAGAGCAAGCGCGAGCATCCCGAGCGGCATGCCCCACGCCAGCAGCCGGGCGGCGGGGATACCGCGGTGCGCGAGCCGCGGGTTGACCATGCCCCAGAGCCCATAGGTGGCGAGCAGTGCGATGCTGATCCAGAACAGCGCGCCGGCAGCCTCCTGGGGCGTGTAGCCCGCCACGCGCGTGAGCCATGGCACGACCCAGAGCGTCTGCATCGCGACGAAGCCGCCGTAGTTGAAGAAACCGATCGGCGCGAGCTTGCGGAAGAAGGGATCGCGCCATACGGCCGCGTAGCTGCCCTCGTCCTGATTTTTCTCCTTCGCGGCGGTTTCGTCGTGCCATGCCGGTGCAGCCCATGCGATCAGCGCCATCGACACCAGCACACCCGCCGCCAGCAGCCAGAACAGCGGTCGCCAGCCGAGGTAGGGCATGAGCCACTGCACAGGCAAGGTCGCGCCGACCAGGCCGAAGGAGCCCACCATCAGCATCCACGAGTTGCTGCGCAGCTGCATGGGCGGCGTCAGCCAGCGCCGATAGCCGGTGAGCGGCGCCATCAGGCAGGCGCTCACGCCGACGCCGGTCAGCACGCGCGCCGCGAGCAGCAGCCAGAAATGCGTGGCCACCGAAAACAGCAGGCAGCCGGCCACTGCGGCAGACAGGAAGCAGACGATCACGCGCTTGGGCCCATGGCGGTCGAGCCAGGTGCCCATGGGCAGCTGGGTGAACGCGAAACCCAGGAAATAGCCGCCCGCGAGCAAACCGAGGTCGCGCGATTCGAGTCCGAATTCGGCGGTGAGCGCGGGCGACAGCGTGGCCGTGATGGCGCGCACCAGCGTCGAGAGGAAATAGGCGAAGGCAAAGGCCAGGAAGACGGTGGCGATTTGCCGCCGTCCGGCAAGCAGGCCGCCGCTCATGGAAGACGCAGGCCCTCGAAGAAGGTGTTCACCGCCTCGGGCGCAGAAGGGCGGCCGAGCACGGTCGCCTGGTAGAGCGAGACACCGCCGTTCTTCTTCGACTGGGCGAACCAGAGCACCTGGACCGGCGCGGCGCCCTGGCGCGGCGGCTGGGCATCGAGCCGCACCGGCGCGGGCGCGGCGGTCGCGCGTTTCAGCGCCGCGGGGGCTTCGGTCACCTGCGCCTCGCCCAGCTGGCTGCGGGTGGCGGCACGCCACGCCCTGAGCCAGGCCTCGGCCTGCGCCGGGCTCTCGGCGGATGCATGGGCCACGGCAAAGGTCGCACCGCCGGTCTCGCAGCCCGCCATGTCGACCTGCACCGACTCGACGCCCAGCGGCAAGGCACGATGGGCGCGGTCCGGCTTGCAGGGCAGGAGGACGACGAGGCCGTCGTCGGCAACCGGCACCTCGCGCCAGTTGAAGGTGGGGCTGCAGGCGGCAAGCGCGAACGCGGCGGCTGCGGCAATCGCGGGCCGGAAACGGGAAACGGGCGATGGCATCGGGGAACGATTATCGAGCCGGCCGGCCGGGTGCCAGCACGATCCGGCCGGCGGAACTAAAATTGCCCGGCCTTCCTCCATCCGCTGCCATGAAAAAGTACATCACCGTCGCCGCAGTTGCCCTTGCATTGGCCACTGGCGTGGGGGTGTATCTCGGCTCCGGCGCCACCGCGGCACCGGCCTCGACCTTCGTGCTGCTCGACGGCAGCAAGAAAAGCACCAACGACCTGAAGGGCAAAGTCACCCTGGTGAATTTCTGGGCCACGAGCTGCGTGACCTGTGTGGCTGAAATGCCCAAGGTCATTGCCACCTACGACAAGTACAAGTCCAAGGGCTACGACACGCTGGCCGTGGCCATGAGCTACGACCCGCCCAGCTACGTCGTCAACTTTGCCGAGACCCGCAAGCTGCCGTTCAAGGTGGCGATCGACAACACCGGCAGCGTGGCCCAGGCCTGGGGCGACGTGAAGCTCACGCCCACCACCTACCTGGTCAACAAGAAGGGCGAGATCGTGAAGCGCTATGTGGGCGAGCCCGATTTCGCCGAGCTTCACAAGCTGATCGAAAAACTGCTCGCCGAGGCTTGATCCGCCGCTGGATTCAAGAAAGGCGCTCCCTCCGGGAGCGGCTTTTGTGTTTCCGCAGCTCGCCTACTGGTTGCGGAAGCTGTCGTGGCAAGCCTTGCAGCTCGCGGCGGTGGCGCTGAACTGGGCCTTGAGCGCCTCGATGGTGCCGGCCTTGGCCGCGATCACCAGCTTGCCGGTCTCGGCAACCATCTTGTCCTGGTGTTCCTTGAACTTCGCAGCTTCCTTCCAGACCTCGGGCTTGCCCTTGCCGCCCTCGGTTCCGGCCCCAAAGGCGGTCCAGGGCAACTTGGCCATTTCAGCCACGATCTCGGCATTGGCGGAGGCGGCAGCCGCATCGTAGGGAATGCGTCCATTGGCCATGGCGCCGACACGGCTGAAATGCTGGCCCATCACGAACAGCGCGCTCTGGCGGTACTTGATGGCGTCCTCGGGCTTGGCGAACTGGGCGGCGGCCGGCAGGGAAATCGCGGCGCAGGCAGCGGCCAGTGCGAACGAAGCAAGTCGAATCATCGGGGGTCCTTGTTTGTGGGTTCGGCACCGTCGAGAGCAGCGCCGCGCCGAGTGTAGGGGCAGCATTCCAGGTGCGCATAGCAACAACCCGAAGCATGCAGCGGCCCGGACTTTGCTAATCTGCGCGTTCCGCAGTCTTTTGCGCACCTCCCCTCTTCGATGACCGACTCCCCCGTGGCCGCCGTGCAGGCCGCAGCGTCCGACACCCCCGTCCGAAAGCGCATCTGGGATCTGCCGACGCGCGTTTTCCACTGGACATTGAGCGTTGCCGTGATCGGCCTGATCGCCACTGGCCTCGGCGGCGTCATGGAGTGGCACTTCCGCCTGGGCTACACAGTGCTCGCCCTGCTGCTGTTTCGGTTGCTCTGGGGTTTCGTGGGCGGACACTGGTCGCGTTTTGCCTCGTTCTTCTATGGTCCGGGTTCGGTCATCGCGTACCTGCGCGGGCGGGCCCATCCCGATCATGTGATCGGCCACACGCCATTGGGCGCCCTCTCGGTTTTCGCCGTGCTCGCGGTGCTCGCGGTACAGGTCGGCACGGGGTTGATGGCCGACGACGAGATTGCCGCGGCGGGGCCGCTCACGCGCTTCGTCCCCGGCGACGTGGTGAGCCGTGCAACGGGCTGGCACGAGGGGCCGGGCAAGACGATCGTGATCGCCCTGGTGAGCCTGCACGTGCTGGCGGTGCTCTTCTACGTACTGGTCAAGCGGCATCGCCTGGTGCGGCCCATGGTCTCGGGCGACAAGCTGATCACGCCCGTCCGCAGCCAGGTGGCGCCGAGCCGCGACGACGCCGCCTCGCGCGGGCTCGCACTGGTGCTGTTCGCAGCATGCGCGGGCGTGGCGTACTGGATCTCATCGTTGCGCGTATGAGCTTTTCGGTTTCACGCCCCCTGCCGCTGGCCGACACCCCAGCCGTCGTGCTCCTGACGCCGGAGGAACCTGCCGAAATCGATGCGGCACGCGCGATCTTCCGCGACTACGCCGCCTCGCTGGGCATCGACCTGTGCTTCCAGAACTTCGAGGAAGAGGTCGCCACGCTGCCAGGCGACTACGCCGAGCCGCGCGGCGCCCTGCTGCTCGCGCTGGTCGATGCCGCCCATATCAAGGAGGAAGCCGGGCAACGCGCGCCGACCCTCCTGCGCGCCAACGGCACGCTGGCGCACGTGGCTGGCTGCTGCGCGCTGCGCCCGCTCGACAACACCGACTACGCCAATGCCGCGGAGATGAAGCGCCTGTTCGTACGGCCCGGCTTTCGCGGGCTGGGCGTCGGGCGGCAACTCGCCGAAGCCGTCCTCGACGCCGCGCGCGGCGCGGGCTATGCCTGCGTGCTGCTCGACACGCTGGACGAGATGGAATCGGCCCGCGCGCTCTACGAAGACCTGGGTTTCGAGGAAGTGCCGCCCTACTATCACAACCCGATCGCGGGCGCGCACTACCTCAAGGTGGATCTTTAGTCAGCTCGGCCGTCAGCCGCGGGCCTGGGCCAGCAGCGTCTCGGCATTGCTGACCTCGAACTTGCCCGGCGCCTCGACATTCAGCGTGGCCACCTTGCCGTCCTTCACGAGCATCGAATAGCGGTTGCTGCGCAGGCCCATGCCGCGGCCGGTCAGGTCGAGCGTGAGGCCGGTGGCCTTGGCGAAATCGGCGCTGCCGTCGGCCAGCATGCGCACCTTGGTGCCGGTCTTCTGGTCGCGCGCCCAGGCGCCCATCACGAAGGCGTCGTTCACGCTCACGCACCAGATCTCGTCCACGCCGGCGGCCTTGAAGTCGTCGTAGTGCTGCACATAGCCGGGCACATGCTTGGCCGAGCAGGTGGGCGTGAAGGCGCCCGGCAGCGCGAACAGCGCAATGGTCTTGCCGGCCGTGGCCTTGCCCACGTCCACCGGGTTCGGGCCAATGCTGCAGCCTTCGCCTTCGACCTCCGAATATTCCTGCAGGGTTGCCGAAGGAAGGGTGTCGCCGACTTTGATCATCTGAGTGCTCCTGAAAAAGAAAAACGGCCCACATTGTGGGCCGTTTCCGGATGGGTTGCCTTCGAGAGGCTTCCCGAGAGGTCGATCAGCCGGTGATCAGACCAGCACGGCCTTCTCGACCAGGCGGGTCACGACCCAGTTCTTGGTCTTCGAGATCGGACGGCTTTCCGTGATCTCGATGGTGTCGCCCAGCTTGTACTCGCCCTTTTCGTCATGGGCGTGGTACTTGCTCGTCTTGGCCACGATCTTGCCGTAGAGCTCGTGCTTCACACGGCGCTCGACCAGCACGGTCACGGTCTTGGCACGCTTGTCGCTGACCACCTTGCCGATCAAGGTGCGCTTGAGGGATTTTTTAGCTTCCGTCATGTTCACTCCTTACTTGGCGGCTTGGGTTTCTTGCTGCTTCTGAGCAAGAATGGTCTTGGCGCGCGCGATGTCGCGGCGCGTCACGCGCAGCGTCGAGGTGTTCGACAGCTGTTGCGTGGCTTTCTGCATGCGCAGGCCGAAATGGGCCTTCTGCAGGTCCTTGATCTCGGCTTGCAGGCCTGCGACGTCCTTCGTGCGCAGGGTTGCAGCCTTGGTCACCTTGGCCGGAGCCGCGGTTTCTTTTTTCTTACGTGTTGCCATGGATGTTCTCCTCTCAGGCGCCGAGCTGGCGAGCGACGAAGGTCGTACGCAGCGGAAGCTTGGCGGCGGCCAGGCGGAACGCTTCGCGGGCGAGTTCTTCGGGCACGCCGACGATCTCGAACACGATCTTGCCAGGCTGGATTTCAGCGACGTAGTACTCGGGGTTGCCCTTACCGTTACCCATCCGCACTTCGGCGGGCTTGGTAGAGATCGGCTTGTCCGGGAACACGCGGATCCAGATACGGCCACCACGCTTCACGTGACGCGAAATCGCGCGGCGAGCGGCTTCGATCTGGCGCGCCGTGAGGCGGCCGCGGTCGGTGCATTTGAGACCGAAGTCACCGAAGGCAACCGAGTTGCCCCGGGTTGCGACGCCGGTGTTGCGGCCCTTTTGTTCCTTGCGGAACTTTCTGCGTGCAGGTTGCAGCATTTTTAATACTCCGTAGTTCTAAGACCGATCACTCGGTCTTGGCACCGTCAGCTGCTGCAGCTGGCGCGGCTTTGCGGACGCGCTTAACGGCGGGTTTCGAGTCTGCACCCGGAGCAGCGGGGGCTGCGCCAGTGGCTTCTGCGGGCTTGTCGCTGCCGTCGGCAGGGGCGGTGTTGCCACCGATCGGGCCACGGGCACCGGCGCGCGGGCCGGGACCACGGCGGTCCGAACCCGGACGGTCGCCACCCGGGCGGCCATCGCGGCGCGGACCACGCGGACGACGCTCGTCGTCCGGACGCGGCGTTTCGACGGCCGGCAGGTCGTTGCGGCCCAGCGTGTCGCCCTTGTAGACCCAGACCTTGACGCCGATGACGCCGTAGGTGGTCTTGGCTTCCGAGGTGCCGTAGTCGATGTCGGCGCGCAGCGTGTGGAGGGGCACGCGGCCTTCGCGATACCACTCGGTACGGGCAATTTCGATGCCGTTCAGGCGGCCAGCCGACATGATCTTGATGCCCTGGGCACCCAGACGCATGGCGTTCTGCATGGCGCGCTTCATGGCGCGGCGGAACATGATCCGCTTTTCGAGCTGCTGCGTGATGCTGTCGGCGATCAGCTGGGCATCGATTTCGGGCTTGCGCACTTCTTCGATGTTCACTGCCACCGGCACGCCGAGCTGCTTGCCCAGTTCGCGCTTGAGGTTCTCGATGTCTTCGCCCTTCTTGCCGATCACGACGCCCGGACGAGCCGAGTAGATCGTGATGCGCGCGTTCTTGGCGGGACGCTCGATCATGACGCGCGACACCGAAGCGTTCTTCAGCTTCTTCTTGAGGTATTCGCGGACCTTGATGTCTTCGGCCAGCATGCCCGCGAAATCGCGGTCGCTTGCGTACCAGCGGCTGGACCAGTTACGGGTAACCGCAAGGCGGAAGCCGGTCGGATGGATTTTCTGTCCCATATTTCTTCCAGGCGTTCTTAGTTGCCAACCGTCACGTACACATGGCACGTGGGCTTGCTGATGCGGTTACCGCGACCCTTGGCTCGCGCGGTGAAGCGCTTGAGCGTTGCGCCCTGTTCGACGTAGATGGTCTTGACCTTCAGTTCGTCGATATCGGCGCCATCGTTGTGCTCGGCGTTGGCAATTGCCGACTCGAGCACCTTCTTGATGATCACAGCGGCCTTCTTCTGCGTGAATTGCAGAACGTTGAGCGCTTGATCAACCTTCTTGCCGCGGATCAGGTCAGCGACCAGACGGCCCTTGTCGACCGAGAGGCGGACACCGCGGAGGACTGCACGTGTTTCAGACATGGTCGTTCCTTACTTCTTCTGGACTTTCTTGTCCGCGGGGTGCCCCTTGAACGTGCGCGTGAGCGCAAATTCGCCGAGCTTGTGGCCGACCATCTGGTCGGTGATGTAGACAGGCACGTGCTGCTTGCCGTTGTGCACGGCAATGGTCAGGCCGATGAACTCGGGCAGAACCATCGAGCGGCGCGACCAGGTCTTGATCGGCTTCTTGTCCTTCGTCGTCACGGCCTTGTCGGCCTTGGCCACGAGGTGATGGTCAACAAACGGACCCTTTTTGAGAGAGCGAGTCATTTGCTATCCCTTACTTCTTGCGGCGCGACACGATGAAGACCTGCGTGCGCTTGTTGTTACGGGTACGGTAGCCCTTGGTCAGGTTGCCCCACGGGTCGACAGGATGGCGGCCTTCGCCGGTCTTGCCTTCGCCACCACCGTGCGGGTGGTCGACCGGGTTCATCACCACGCCGCGAACGGTCGGGCGAATACCCATGTGGCGCTTCACACCGGCCTTGCCGAGTTGGCGCAGGCTGTGCTCTTCGTTAGCGACTTCGCCGATGGTGGCGCGGCATTCGATGTGGATGCGACGCACCTCACCCGAACGCATGCGGACCTGGGCGTAGACGCCTTCGCGAGCCAGCAGCGTGGCCGACGTGCCGGCCGAACGCGCGATCTGCGCGCCCTTGCCGGGTTGCAGTTCGATGCAGTGGATCGTCGAGCCGACCGGAATGTTGCGGATCGGCAGCGTGTTGCCGGCGCGGATCGGGGCTTCCGAACCGCTCAGCAGCGTTGCACCAGCCTCAAGACCGCGCGGGGCGATGATGTAGCGGCGCTCGCCGTCGGCGTAGCAGACCAGGGCAATGTGGGCGGTGCGGTTCGGGTCGTACTCGATGCGTTCGACCTTGGCCGGGATGCCGTCCTTGTTGCGCACGAAGTCGACAACGCGGTAGTGGTGCTTGGCACCGCCGCCACGATGACGGATCGTGATGTGGCCGTTGTTGTTGCGGCCGGCCTTCTGGAACTGGGGTTCCAGCAGAGGCGCGTGAGGAGCACCCTTGAACAGGTGGTCCCGCGAGATCTTCACCGCGCCACGTTGGCCCGGCGAAGTGGGTTTCATCTTGATGACGGCCATGATTAAGCGCCTTCCCCGACGAGGTTGAGCTCTTGACCGGGCTTCAGCGTCACATAGGCCTTGCGAACGTTGTCGCGGCGGCCGATGGACTTGCCAAAGCGCTTGGTCTTGCCCTTGGTGTTGAGCACCGACACGCCCTGGACTTCGACCTTGAACATCAGTTCGACAGCGGCCTTGATCTCGGGCTTGGTGGCGTCTTGCAGCACCTTGAAAGTGACAGCGTTCGACTTCTCGCCGACCATCGTGGCCTTTTCGGACACGATCGGGGCGACCAGCACCGCCATCAGGCGGCCTTCTTCGAACGTACGTTCAGCGGCGGTAGGGTTCACGCGGCTCATGCGAACATCTCCTTGAGCTTGTCGACGGCACCCTTGGTGACCAGCACCTTCTTGTAGTGGACCAGCGACACCGGATCGGCGTAGCGGGGTTCGACCACGAGAATGTTGACCAGATTGCGCGAGGCAAGGTACAGGTTTTCGTCGACTTCTTCGGCGATCACGAGCACGGACTCGAGATTCATCGCCTTGAAACGGGCTGCCAGCGGCTTCGTCTTGGGCGAATCCACGGTCAGCGAATCCACCACGGCCAGACGGCCTTCGCGAGCGAGCTGCGAGAAGATGGCGGCCATGCCGGCGCGGTACATCTTCTTGTTGATCTTCTGCGAGAAGTTTTCGTCAGGCATGTTCGGGAAGATCCGGCCACCCCCGCGCCACAGCGGCGAGGACGTCATACCGGCACGGGCGCGGCCCGTTCCCTTTTGCTTGAAAGGCTTCTTGGTCGAGTGCTTGACCTGCTCGCGGTCCTTCTGGGCGCGCGTGCCTTGGCGGGCGTTGGCCTGGAACGCAACGACGATCTGGTGGACCAGGTCTTCGTTGTAGTCACGGCCGAACACGGTCTCGGGGGCGTCGTACTTCGACGCGGCCTGGCCCTGTTCGTTCAGGAGTTCGAGTTGCATTACTTCGCTCCTTCAGCCGCTTGCGGCTTGGCCTTGATGGCGGGACGCACGGTGACGAAGCCACCCTTCGAACCCGGGATCGCGCCCTTGATGAGCAACAGTTGACGCGCTTCGTCGATGCGGAAGACATCGAGGTTCTGCGTGGTCTTGGTGACGTCGCCGAGGTGGCCCGTCATGCGCTTGCCGGGGAACACGCGACCGGGGTCTTGTGCCATGCCGATCGAGCCGGGAACGTTGTGCGAACGGCTGTTGCCATGCGACGCGCGTTGCGAGCTCATGTTGTGGCGCTTGATGGTGCCGGCGTAGCCCTTGCCGATCGAAGTGCCTTGCACGTCGACCTTCTGGCCCACCGAGAACACGCTGCTCGCGGCGATCACGGCGCCCGGCTTGTGCTGGCCAGCGGTATCGGCGGTCACGCGGAATTCGCGGATGATTTCACCAGCTTCGACACCCGCCTTGGCGAGGTGGCCGGCTTGCGGCTTGGTCACGCGCGATGCCTTGCGCGAACCGAACGTCACTTGCAGTGCGACGTAGCCGTCGGTCTCTTGCGACTTGATCTGGGTCACACGGTTGTTGGACACATCCACCACCGTGACAGGAACTGCGTCCCCGTCATCGGTGAAGAGACGCATCATCCCCACCTTGCGGCCCAGCAACCCGAGGGAGTTGCTCAGACTCATTTGTTTTCTCCAAAAATGGAAGCTTCCTTCGCCGCTGCCACTTCAATTGGCGACAGCGTTTGCCGGGTTTCCCCGAACAGCGGAAGAAGGTTGATAAATCTCGGCTCTCACGGCGCCCAAATGGACGCACGAAGGGCAGAGCCAGCGATTATAGCCCGCGAGGCGGGCGCAGTGCAAGCTGCATTGCGAAGCGGCCCGAAGGGCCGCCCCGCCCCCTGGTTTTACAGGCTTCCGGCCTATTTGACAGGCATCGTGATGATGCTGTCGCCACCTGGCGTGGTCTTCATTTCGCCGCTGGACTTCAGGGTTGGCGCCGCCGTGCCGGTCTGGATGGGGACCGAAACCACGCTCGAGGCACCGCCCTGCTTGATGAACACATTGAGGTAGGCCAGCCCCTCGGTCTCGCTCACCACGAGGACGGTGGCCGTGGTCCGCTTGCCGGCCGGCAGCACGAGCGTGCTGCTTCCCTGAAGGGCCAGCCCCTTGTCGGCGCTCAGGCGGACCGTGGCACCCTCGGCCTCCGTCACGCCCTCGAATTGCAGCACCACAGGCGTGGCCTGGCCCAGTTTCGGTGCGCCATCGAGCCGATATTCGAGCTTGACGCCGGCGCCGCCGGGCTTTTGCGGCGCCGCGGTCATCGGGGCGGCATGGCGTGGCGACGCCGGATGCCCGGCGTTGCGCGACGCAGGCTCGCCGTCTGCCGCGGCCGGCGCCGACAGCGTTGCCATTGCGAGGCACGCGAGGGCCATCATCGAATTCGATCGGATGTTCATGGCGGCCTTTCTTGCTACTGAATGGAGACGTTGAAGCATGCGTCGAGACTGCTGAGGTCCGTCACTGCCAGAACGTACTCGCCAGCCGAGAGGCTGACCGTATTGCCGGTGCGGGCGATCAGGCCGCCCCTGAAGATCTCGAAATCGGGGTTGGATCCCGCCGGACCGCCATTCACGGCAATCTGGTAGCTGCGGTTGGCAGGCGCATTGAAGCGTACATAGGAGAAGTTGCCGAGCTTGTTGCCCGTGCCGGCGTCGTTCGAGACGCAGGTCTGGGTCACGCCGCCGCCCACGGTCGCCATCTTGTACATCGGGATGGCGACAGAAATTCCACCGTCGTTGGTTTCGGCGCCGCCAAACGGATCATTGTCCGCCGCATTGATGCTCTGCCCGCCGAGCAGGGCAGCCAGGGCCGGAGCGCTGCCTGGAGCGGTCGCGTTGAAGGCCGCCGAGAAAGGGTGGATCGAGGTGACGGCCGCGCCGCTCCTGAACTGGAAGCCGGTCAGCGTGTCGTGGATCGGCTTGAAGCCGACCTGCTGGTTGAGGTTCCAGAAAATCGACTGGATCGAGGTCTCGCGGTACCAGCCCGCCACGGTTGCCGCGCCGGCGGAAAGGTCGATGTTGATGCTCTCCCGAGCGGACGCCTGCTGCGCGCCGCCCGAATCGACATAGTTCCGGCGCCCCAACGCAATGCCCGACCAGGCATTGCCCCAGCCTTCCGAGAAGGCGAGCCGGCGATCGGTACGCTGGCTCTGGCTGTGGTCCCCGCCCATCGAGTCGTCGCGGCTGAAGGCGGACTGGTAGTAGTGCCCCCATTCATGGGCAATCACTGAGGTGTCGTATTCATCGGTATCGACATCTTCCTTGCCCAGCACGTAGATTTCTCGGCCGTTGCTGCCTCTGTCGACGAAGAAGGTGGTGCCGATCTGCCCCGCCGCCACACTGCCAGGGGAGGGCGCATTGTTGGGACTCCAGAACACGCGCAATGCCGGAAACGCCGTTGCAGGCGCAACCGACACCACTTTCTGCATCGCGGTGTAGACCGTATCGAGTACGGCGAACGGCGCCGCCACCCGGTCCCCGGTGTAGCTCGAGCCACCCCACCCCGAAGGTGCGTGGAGGTCGCGCACCGAGGCGACCACGCCCGACGAGAAGGTGGGACTCTGCATGGTGTAGAGGCCGCCGGAGCGCGTGTTGTCGCGCACCGTCACATCCCAGTTTGCGCCCGGGCCACTTCGAACCAGCTGGGCCTTGACCCGCACCGCGACCATCGTGTTCGCGGGCACGGACACCGCGTAGGCACCGTTGTCGTCGGTGGTGGCCGTGGCCAGTTGCGCGGACGTTGCCGCATTGAGCACTTCCACACTGGCCCCTCGCACGGGCCTGGGGGCCGAACTGGCATAGACCAGGGTGCCGTTCGGATTCGGCACGGATTCATAGGTGGCCGTACCGCTCAGGATCACCGGACCCGCCACCGGCAGCGGGAAGCCGGCCAGGCCGCCGCCACCTCCCCCGCCTCCGCCACCGCAGCCGGCCAGCAGCGCCATCGCGACACACGCCGCGATCCATGCAGAAGAGTTCCTGTAGCTCATAGCGTGTACTGCCCTCGTTTCAGCCCCGGCACTGTTGGCCAGAAGAGTCCCGGTGCGCGAGGATGCCATAGTTGGGAGACAAATGAAAAAAGCCCGCTTGCATTTCTGCAAGCGGGCTTTTCAGGAAACGCAGCGCGAGGCCGGTTTACTGCAGCTTGATCTCGACGTCCACGCCGGCCGGCAGGTCGAGCTTCATCAGCGCGTCCACGGTCTTGTCGGTCGGGTCGACGATGTCCATCAGGCGCTGGTGCGTGCGGATCTCGAGCTGGTCGCGCGAGGTCTTGTTGACGTGCGGCGAACGCAGGATGTCGAAACGCTTCATGCGGGTCGGCAGGGGCACGGGGCCCTTGACGATCGCGCCGGTACGCTTGGCGGTATCAACGATTTCGGCTGCCGACTGGTCGATCAGCTTGTAGTCGAACGCCTTCAGGCGGATGCGGATTTTTTGCTTGGTGGCCATGGTGATTCCTTTGCGTGCGGCTTAGATGTCGAGGATCTTTGCCACGACGCCCGAACCCACGGTGCGGCCGCCTTCGCGGATGGCGAAGCGCAGGCCTTCTTCCATCGCGATCGGGTTGATCAGCTTCACGGTGATGCTGACGTTGTCGCC
>NZ_JACVBS010000030.1:0-56767 GCF_014852545.1 Variovorax sp. VRV01 | reverse complement strand
AGGCCACCACGGCCGCGAGCACCCACCTCGCGAGCGTGGAACACACGGCCATCACGAGCGGCGCGCACACCAGCGTGGCCACGGGCAACAGCTTCCTGGTGAGCGCCAAGGATGCGGTGCGCATGGTCGCCTTCAACAACGGCATCCGCATGGCGGCGGCGGCGGCGGACATCGACCTCACGGCGCTCAGGGACAGCATCAACGCGCTGGCCAAGCTGGACATCAAGATGGAGGCCAACCGGATCACCATCACGGCGAAGGAAGAGGTGCTCGTCAACGGCGGCTCCAGCTACACGCGCTGGACCGCCGGCGGCATCGAGAGCGGCACCAACGGCCTGTGGCGTGCGCATGCGGCTTCGCATTCGATGGTGGGGCCGAAGAGCGACGGACAGCCCCGGCTCCCGCAGCCGGCCCAGCTTCCCAGGGGGCAGCTCGACCTGTACCACCAGTACGTCAAGGCCGACGGCGCGACGCGCCAGGGCGTGAAGCAAGGCGACTACACGGTGGTCGACTCCGACGGCGGCACGCACACCGGCAAGCTCGACGCGAACGGCTTCGCCTCCGTGGCCGGGCTTCCGCTCGGCCAGGCCAAGGTCACGTTCGGCGGCGATCCGAGCGATCCCTGGGATACGGGCAGCTACTTCGGCCAGCCGAACCGCTGGCCCGCCCAGCCTGCGAGCGACAAGGCCATCGATGCGGGAGGTGGCGGATCGAGCTTGCTCGGCGGCGCAGCAACGGGCCTGCTGGGCCAGGCTGGTGGAGCACTGGGCAGGGCGGCCGGCCTCGTGAGCCAGGCCAGCGAGGCGGCAAGCACGGCGCAGCAGGCCGTCGGCGCCGTGCAGGCCATCCAGCAAGGCGGCGCCAAGGCATTGCTGGGCCAGGTCGGCCAGGCGGCCACCGGCATGGCCGCGCAGACCGTGGGCGCCATGGTGCCCAAGCTGCCCGCGTCGCTGCCTTCGATGCCGACGCTGCCGCTCGGCCAGACGCCGGGCTTCGCGGGCTGATCGCCGGCGCCGCTCGACGACCACAAGAGAACAAGGGAGAGATTCGCGAATGGCTGACCAGGCCCCCCAGAACGATGCGCAAGGTGCGCAAGCCACCGAGCGCGCGCGCCAGACCGCGGTGGCGCCGCTCAACACCATCGGCGAGGAAGACATCGGCGCCGGCGCCGCCAAGATCGACAAGTGGCTGCGCAAGCTCACCAACGACTACGTCACGCTGAACGTGCTGACGACCTTCGCGGGCAGCCTGCCGGTCATCGGCAACATCATGGCGCTCATCGACGCGGTCTGGGACCTCGTCGAGATGGTCACCAAGAAGGCGTACAGCGATGTGCTGCAGTGGGTGAGCCTGGCCATCAACCTGCTGGGCGTGATCCCGTTTCCGCCCGCCACCGGCGCGGCGCGCATGAGCCTGCGGCCCATGCTGCACCTGCTCAAGCAGGAGATCGCCAAGTCGGCCAGGAACGTGGTGCCGAACATCGGCGAGGCGTTCATCGCCGTGCTCGTCACCCACCTGAACGACACCATTGCCGGCACGCTCGACAAGTTCGTGGACGAGGCGCTCGGCTACCTCGACGACTTCCTGCAGTCCTGCGCGAAAAAGGTCGACGGCATCGCCGATGCGCTGATCGGCGCGCTGCAGGTGGCGCTCGGCGAGAAACCGGTGTTCGCAACCGGCGCCGCTGCCGAGAGGAACACCTACGACCCCAAGACCCAGAGCACCTGGAGCCGCATGATGGCCGCCGCGGCCGAGGCCGCGAAGAAATCCGCCAACTACGTGGCCGCCACCACGAGCCACTATGCGCTGCCCGACAGCGCCAAGGCGATGATCCGGGACACCGTCGCCAGCCTGACCGACCTCAAGGGCGCGGCTCGCCGGCAGATCATGCGGCTGGGCGACGAGAGCCTGCAGTACGGCATCAAGTGGATGATCAAGATCCTCAAGGATGCATTGCTCAGGCGCAAGGGAAAGCACAGCGCCAACATTTCCGCAAACAACGGAACGCAGGTGGAGAGCAAGAAGCCCGGCGGCGAACAGGGCGCCACGTCTGCCCAGGTGCCGGCCAGCGGCGACCCCAGCTGCAAGAACTGCACGAATGCCGCCGCGGGCGGCGCCATCAGCCTGGCCACCGGCTGCGAGAGCTTCGACCACACCGACTTCGTACTCGGCGCGCCCCTGCCCATCACCTGGACGCGCACCTACCGCAGCGACCTGGCCGCCTTCGACCAGGGCAGCCTTGGCGCGCGCTGGATCACGCCCTACAGCACGCGCGTGGACGTCGCCAAGGCCGCCAAGGGCCGCCGCCAGGGCCAGATGAGCCTGATCTATCACGGCGCCGACGGCCGCAGCCACGCCTTTCCGCTGCTGGCCGTGGGACAGAGCCATCGCAACCCGATCGAGGAGATCACCCTCACGCGCCTGAGCGAGCGCCTGCTGGCGGTCGACTTCGGCAAGCCCATGCCGGCCGGCGAAGCCGCCGACTGGCGCGAAACCTACGAGCTCGTCGACACCATCGCCGCCAAGTCCGGCTCGCAAGGCAAGCAGCACTTCCGGCTGGTGGCGCAGCACACGCGCAGCGGCGCTGCCATCGGCCTGCGCTACGACCACGTGATTGCCGCCACCGGCGAGCAGGTGCTGAGCGACATCGTCAGCAGGCAGGGCGAGGCCATCATCGCCCACGTCGGCACCCAACCCGATGCGCAGACCGGCCTCATCAAGGCCCTGTGGGAGCTGAAGGACGGCCGCGTCGTTCGCCAGCTGGCCGCCTACACCCACGATGGCGAAGGCGATCTCGCCACCGCGCAGGACGAGAACGGCGCCGGCTGGCAGTACAGCTACAGCCACCACCTCGTCACGCGCTACACCGACCGCACCGGCCGCGGCATGAACCTGCAGTACGACGGCACCGGCGCCGACGCCAAGGCCATGCGCGAGTGGAGCGACGACGGCAGCTTTGCGCTCACGCTCGAGTGGGACAAGAACATCCGGCTCACCTACCTGACCGACGCCCTCGGCGCCGAGACCTGGTATTACTACGACGTGCTGGGCTACACCTACCGGATCATCCACCCGGACAAGCGCGAGGAATGGTTCCTGCGCGACGACGCCAAGAACATCACACGCCACATCCACACCGACGGCACCACCGACGACTACGTCTACGACGCCAACGGCAACCTCAAGACCCACACCCGCGCCGACGGCAGCAGCGTCCATTACGCCTACGACGCGCGCCACCGCATCACCGGCATCCTCGATGCCGAGGGCGGCGCCTGGAAGCGCGACTACGACGCGAACGGCAACCTCACCGAAGAGATCGATCCGCTCGGCCACAAGACCGAATACGCCTACGACCCCGCCGGGCGCCCCGTGCGCATCACCGACGCCAAGGGCGGCATCAAGACCCTCGCCTACACCCCCGACGGCCAGCTGGCCAGCCACACCGACTGCTCGGGCAAGACCACCCAGTGGGCCTACGACGGCCGCGGCCGCCTGGCCAGGATCACCAACGCCCTGGGCCACGCCACCCGGTACCGCTACACCGAAGCCGGCGAAACCGCGCGGGCCGCGATGCCGGCGGACCACGCCAACCACCCGGGCCAGCTCGAGGAGATCGTCCACCCCGACAACACCAGCGAGCATTTCGCGCACGACGCCGAGGGCCGCCTGCTCGCCCACACCGACGCGCTGGGCCGCCGCACCAGCTACAGCTACACCCGCGCCGGCCTCGTGTCCCAGCGCACCGACGCGGCCGGCCACACCCTCAAGTACCACTGGGACCTGCTGGGGCGCCTGCGCGAACTGCACAACGAGAACGGCAGCCGCTACGACTTCCGCTACGACCCGGTCGGCAGGCTGCTCGAGGAAACCGGCTTCGACCGCAAGACCACCCAGTACCGCTACGACGAAGCCCGCGGCGTGCTGGCCGAGGTCATCGAGGCCGGCCACAGCACCCGGCTCGAATTCGACCCCCTGGGCCGCCTGAGCGAGCGCCAGGCCGGCGACCAGGCCGAGCGCTTCGCCTACGACCGCAACGGCCGCCTGGTCGAGGCCACCAACGCCGAGGCCAGGCTCCAGTGGTTCTACGACCGCGCGGGCAACCTCGTGCGCGAGCACCAGCACTACCTGGACCATGGCCACACGGCGGTCTGGCAGCACGGCTACGACGAGCTCCACCAGCGCGTCGCCAGTGTCCGCCCCGACGGCCACATCACCCAATGGCTCACCTACGGCTCGGGCCACGTGCACGGCCTGCTCGTGGACGGCCAGGACATCCTGGGCTTCGAGCGCGACGACCTGCACCGCGAGACCGGCCGCGACCAGGGCAACGGCCTGCACCAGGGCTCGAAGTACGACCCGGCCGGCCGGCTGCTGGAGCAGCAGATCTCGCAGACGAAACCCGGCGCGATCGAGGCCGTGGGCATCCGCCGCAGCTATACCTACGACAAGGCCGGCCAGCTGGTGGCCATCGGCGACAGCCGCCGCGGCAACCTGAGCTACCGCTACGACCCGGTGGGGCGCCTCTTGGAAGCCCACAGCCGCCTGGGCCGCGAGACCTTCGCCTTCGATCCGGCGGGCAACATCGGCGACCCTTCAGCCGCTGGGGCGGACACACAGGCGGCCGGCCGCATCACCACGCGCGTGGCGGTGCGCCTGAACGGCGATGGCCGCAGCATGGCCGGCCGGCTGATGGACAACCTGCTCAAGGACTATGCGGGGACCCACTACAGGTGGGACGAGCGGGGCAACCTGGTCGAGCGCAGCCGCAATGGAGAAAAGACCACCTTCACCTGGGATGGCTTCAACCGCATGCGCAGTGCCGAGACCTTCGGTGAGACCACGAGCTTCAGCTACGACGCGCTGGGCCGGCGCATCGCCAAGCGAAGCTCACACGCGACGACCTTGTTCGGCTGGGACGGCGACACGCTGGCCTTCGAGAGCACGCAAAGCACCGAGGCTCGGCAAGAGCTGCAAGCCTGGCGCGGCGACAGCGTGCACTACCTCCACGAGCCCGGCTCGTTCGTGCCGCTGGTGCAGATTCGCCAGGCGCAGGCCGTTGCGCTGAGCCAGACCACCGACGTGAAGGCGCTGATCGCGGCCAATGGCGGGCGCTACGACATCGAACAGGATCCGCTGTGGAACGGGGAGCAGCTCAACACGCCCGCCCCGTTCGCGAAGGAAGAGATCGCGTTCTACCAGTGCGACCACCTGGGCACGCCGCAGGAGCTGACGGACCATGAAGGACGCATTGCCTGGTCGGCCAGCTACAAGGCCTGGGGGGAGGCCAAGCAGGCGATCAGCGAGGCGGGACGCAGGGCCGGGTTCAGGAATCCGATCCGGTTCCAGGGGCAGTACTTTGACGACGAGACGGGGCTGCACTACAACCGGTATCGGTATTACGACCCGGTGAGTGGGCGGTTTGTTAGCACAGATCCGATTAAATTAGAAGGCGGATTTAATACCCACGTCTATGCTTCCAATCCGACTGAATGGACTGATCCGCTTGGCCTGAGTTCGAAGAAAAACAATGCCCAGTCTCCATCAACCCCCGCTTGCCGAAATCGTCGCCAAGCGCTGAATAGCGCCAAAGATTTGGCAGGAATACCTCGTTCACAACAAGCTGCCGGTCAATGGCAAGTTGGAAACGATCCAAGAAGGCGCGGCAGCAAAAACTACGTCTACTCCGAAAATCCTGCAGAGTTTGGTCGATTTTACGAATATGCAGACGCAACCGGTGCGAGAAAAGTAGTTGTTGAACACACGAGTGACCCGAGGCGAGGCCCGCATGCACATGCGGGCGAAGCAAAAGGAAGCGATCCGAGGAATTACGATTTCAGAAATCAAAGATATCAAAAAATCGATGACCCAAAAACTGGAGACCATCATGTCGACTACGGCTGCGGACAAAATTAGAGAAAAAATTACTCAACGCCGAGGCAACGAATTACTGCAGAAGCTTGAAGGATTAGAAGCCGGTGTCTTGACTAAATCCAGCAATTACGATCTATCGTGGCACACGACAGCAACAAAAGAAAACAGCGCATACGAATCAAAGCCCACATTACTCTTTCCAATAGATACTTCTCTCGAAATAATATGCAAAAAATTTGAAGAATTCACAAAAAAACACGGCGCCGAATTGTTAATTCAATTTGAACAACCGTTTGTTATGAAAATAAAAATTCGAGAACCGGAGAGCTTCATTCGTAGCCTCTACAAGAATCAAAGGACAAAAGATTTGACCATCTTCAAGATGCACCCGGATGCTGTTTTTGAAGTACAGGAATTGGAATACGATATCAAGCTATTTGTAGTCAATAAGACTATTTAGATCTTAGACACCCCGCGCACCAGTACTTCTTTAACCCCGCCTCCACTATCTCGAGCCAAAATCTCCAATGCGACTACTTATATCACCACTGCTCCTCCTCGCTGCCAGCATCAGCTTTGCCGCGGAGACCACCCCAAAAGAAATCAATTTAGGAAAATTGCACCAGCGCTACGTCAAAGCAGGCTATTCGACCTTGGACTTGCCAGAATTCAATAGGAGGATTGCATTTTCCGGGGTCGTGATGGGAGGACCGAGCAGAGGCTTCAAAAGAGGCCCAGATAGCGCGAATGGAAGTGCTTTGCTCAGAGCGGGAGTTGCCGGTTCGGAAAGCGAACTGGTTCGCATGGTTGCACGCGATGCCACCAGCGAAGCCCAAATGGGAGCTCTAACAGCCGGGACTGCATTCAAGGCCACGTGCACCGTTGCATTTGCCTCGGGCACGGGCTATATCCCGTTGCAGGATTGCGTTTTTCGCTGAGCGAAGCGTTCAAGACCGCGTAGGTCTATATCGCCACGTAGCGCATCTCAGCTACGACGCGTTGGGACGGCGACACGCTGGCCTTCGAGAGCACGCAGAGCACCGAGGGCCAGCAGGAGCTGCAGGCCTGGCGCGGCGACAGCGTGCACTACATCCACGAGCCCGGCTCGTTCGTGCCGCTGGTGCAGATTCGCCAGGCGCAGGCCGTTGCGCTGAGCCAGACCACCGACGTGAAGGCACTGATCGCGGCCAACGGCGGGCGCTACGACATCGAGCAGGATCCGCTGTGGAACGGGGAGCAGCTCAACACGCCCGACCCATTCGCGAAGGAAGAGATCGCGTTCTACCAGTGCGACCACCTGGGCACGCCGCAGGAGCTGACGGACCACGAGGGACGCATCGCCTGGTCGGCCAGCTACAAGGCCTGGGGGGAGGCCAAGCAGGCGATCAGCGAGGCGGGACGCAGGGCCGGGTTCAGGAATCCGATCCGGTTCCAAGGGCAGTACTTTGACGACGAGACGGGGCTGCACTACAACCGGTATCGGTATTACGACCCGGTGACGGGGAGGTTTGTCTCAAGCGACCCGATTGCTCTGCTGGGTGGCCTCCATGCATATACGGTCAATCCTGTTCAATGGACCGATCCAACTGGCTTGGCATCGCAGTGGCAGGCCAACTGGGAGGAGAAGTATGGTCCCTTGCCAAGTGGCTATCAGGTCCACCACGTGATACCCAAGAGTGCCTCTTCCGTGGCTGCTGCCAAAAAGCTATGCCCGAATTTTGATGTGCACAACGTAGACAATCTCATCGCGTTGCCGAAGGATTCATCAGTTGCTCAAATAAACGGAAACGGCGCGGGATTCGGAAAGACAACCCATTACGGATATCACGCAGGGTACAGCGCCGCTGCAGAAGTCGCCATGGCTGGTGCGGCTCGATTCAAAGGCAACGGTGGAAGCGGATGCACCAAGCTGAAGGTTGTCCAAACGGCACTGAGAACACAGCTTTCAAACGGTGGACTCACCATGTACGGGAATCAACATCCAAATGGAGTTCCTGGTGTAACGACCGATTGGAAGAACAGCATCAAAGACAATATAAGGGCGCAATGATGGCGGAAAACTGGGAACAATTGCTCTCCAAGGCTCAGCCTCTGGTGGACTATCTTCATCGCGACGGGTATTTCAATCAAGGGTTTTCAGGTGACAGAACTGCGAATTTGGTGATCTCTGATCCGGAAGTAGCCATAGATTTCGCGACCAACGACTCTTTTGAGATGTTCGACGAGTGGCAAACAGTAAGCGATTCTCCGGACGTCTTTCCGCCAGCCTTTGAGTGGAAGAGGTGGATCGACTTCAATCTGAGGAAAAACGACTACTTCGGCTTGAGGGGGAAAAACTTCAACGGTGCCGACACGAAGTGGACAAGAGGTGATGGATGTTTGCTAATCGAGTTGATGCACAGAGACATACGAATCCTGCTCAATTGCTATGCAAACGACAGTTTTCCTGAGATTTGGAAGAATATCCAGAGTGCATACTTCAATGATGGCTTTCCATGTGGCTGGGACGGAAAGCTCCCGTTTGGAAAGCTGGTTGTCTACTCCAATGAATGATCAAAACCCTCCAAATGATTGCACTTTTTGCGATTAATAAGCTCGAGAAATTAAATGAAAGAAGCATGGATATTCAATGGCACTGGGGGTCGATTTCCATCGGCTGTTTTTGAAACCAAATCAGAGGCTGAAGATTGGATTAAAAATTGCAAATTGTCCGGCGTCTTAACAAAATATCCGATGGGAATCTCCGTTTATCAATGGGCGATCGATAGCGAGAATTTCAAAGTGAAGGGTGAACGAGATTGTTCACCAGAATTTATTCAGAAATTCTCCTCTGCTGCTCAAGAGCACATGCATTACGAGAACGGCTCAGCGAAATGAATTCCCCACATTCCCCAACAAAAGAGGAGGTGATGAACGATGAACCCAGGGTTCACGCCTACAAGCTCCTTGACGAGTTTGTTGAAGCAATAAATCAAGACGATCGACAAAAATTAAGAAGCCAATTTGACGTTCCCGAAGCATTGGCCGAAGAAATCCAAGGAGTGATTCGCGATTACTATCTCGGCGAAAACCCTTTACTCGGAATCGCTCCTTTTGAAACTGCGTTTTCAGCAAAAGGATCCAGAAGACCAGGCATCGAGTTATTCAAGATGAATGACGACAGTCGATGGGGCGCCGAATGCGTCCTATGGAAAAACGAAAAACCAAGCGAGCCGATCCTGCATGTCGAGTTTTTTGGCCAAGCTTCGAGCTTAAAGCTGCAATACAAATACATCGGCTCTTGATGCCAACTTAAGAGACATCACCTTCGGCCGTCCTACGAAAGGACGCGTGCCGGTTATTGGACGAATGCGCGCCATACCGCCGACAAATGATTCTTCGCCCACAAGATGCCCTTCAGCCACGGCGCCCTGGCCGGCGCATCGCCGGGCGCTCGTAGGACGGCGACACGCTGGCCTTCGAGAGCACGCAGAGCACCGAGGCGCGGCAGGAGTCACAAGCCTGGCGCGGCGACAGCGCGCACTACCTCCAAAGCCCGGCGCCTTCGCGCCGCCGGTGCAGATCAGGCCGGTTGCGTTACGCCAGCTTCAGCGCGCAGGCTCGATATGCGTCACAACAATCTTCCCGTCCATCTTCCCCGCATCAAAGCGCACCTTGTCCCCCGCCTGGAACTTGTCCAGCACGGCCTCGTCGCTCACCCCGAAGACCATGGTCATGCCGGGCATGTCCAGGCTCTTGAGCGGGCCGTGCTTGATCGTGAGTTTCTTGTTGTCCTTGTCCACCTTGCGGATCTCGCCGTCGGCAAGTTCCGCGGCGGAGACCGTGAAGGCCAATGCGGCCAGCGCCGCCATGAGTGAAATGCGAATCTTCGACATGGTCATGTCTCTCCTGGAGGTTGGGGTTTCTTACTTGGCGGCCGCGGTCTTGGCCACGGTGACGGCGCCCTTCATGCCGGCGTCGTAGTGGCCCGGCTGCAGGCATGCGAAGTCGACCTTGCCGGCCTTGGTGAACTGCCACACGATCTCGCCGCTCTTCCCCGCGGCCAGGGTCACCATGTTCGGATCGGCATGCTCCATCTCGGGGTTCTTCTTCATGGCTTCGTAGTGCTCCTTGAGTTCCTTCTCGGTGCCGAGCACGAGCTCATGCTTCAGCTGGCCCGAGTTCTTGACGACGAAGCGCACGGTCTCGCCCTGCTTCACATTGATGTCGGCGGGCGTGAAGCGCATGCCGTCGGTCATGTCGACGTTGATGGTTCGCGTGGCCTTGGCGGCCACGCCGGGTTGGCCGATGGCCGCTTCGGCGTCGCCGTGGCCATGGCCCCCGGCGTGGTTGCCGGCAGCGGAGGCGCCTGCGGCCGCCAGGGCGGTGAGCGCGGCGAAGGCGGTGTTGCGGAGGATGTTGTTGTGCTTCATGGTTGGATTCCTTCTGAAGGTTGGAGGTTGGAAGAAGAGAGAAAGGAGAAATGAAAAATCAGTGGCCGGTGTGGCCGCTGCCTGGCTTGCGGATCTGGACTTCGATGTTCTTCGCGGGCATGTTCTGCGCGGGCATCGCGGCCGCACCGGCATCGCGCCGGCGCGAGGTCTCCGGTGACGGGCCGTCGAACTCGTAGGCCACGGTGCCCTTGGGATGCTTGAACCAGCCGGGGTTGCTGTAGTCGCCGGGCTTCTGGTTCCTGCGCACCTTGACCACGCTGAACATGCCGCCCATCTCGACCGAGCCGAACGGCCCTTCGCCGGTCATCATTCGCGCGGTGTTGTCGGGAATGGGCATCTCCATCTCGCCCATGTCGGCCATGCCGCGCTCGCCCATCACCATGTAGTCGGGCACCAGGTTCGTGATCTGCCTGGCCACGTCCTTGTGGTCCAGGCCGATGAGGGTGGGCACGTCGTGGCCCATCGCATTCATGGTGTGGTGGCTCTTGTGGCAGTGGAAGGCCCAGTCGCCCTCCTCGTCGGCCAGGAACTCGATCTGGCGCATCTGACCGACGGCCACGTCGGTGGTCACCTCGTACTGGCGCGTGCTCTTGGGGGTCGGCCCGCCATCGGTGCCGGTGACGAGGAACTCGTGCCCGTGCAGGTGCATCGGGTGGTTGGTCATCGTCAGGTTGCCGATGCGGATGCGCACCTTGTCGTTGAGCCGCACGTTGAGCGAGTCGATGCCGGGGAAGATCCGGCTGTTCCAGGACCACAGGTTGAAGTCCAGCATCGTCATGATCTTGGGCGTGGCGCTGCCGGGCTCGACGTCGTAGGCGTTGAGCAGGAACACGAAGTCGCGGTCGACCTTCTCGATCAGCGGATGCTCGGCCTTGGGGTGCGTCACCCAGAAGCCCATCATGCCCATGGCCATCTGCGTCATCTCGTCGGCATGCGGGTGGTACATGAAGGTGCCGGGCCGGCGCGCGACGAACTCGTAGACGAAGGTCTTGCCCGGGCGGATCGGCGGCTGCGTGAGGCCGGTGACACCGTCCATGCCGTTGGGCAGGCGCTGGCCGTGCCAGTGCACGCTGGTGTGCTCGGGCAGCTTGTTGGTCACGAAGATGCGCACGCGGTCGCCTTCGACCACCTCGATGGTCGGGCCGGGCGACTGGCCGTTGTAGCCCCACAGGTTGGCCTTGAAGCCGGGGGCCATCTCGCGCACCACGGGCTCGGCCACCAGGTGGAACTCCTTCACGCCGTTGTTCATGCGCCAGGGCAGCGTCCAGCCGTTGAGCGTGACCACGGGGTTGTAGGGCCGTCCGCTGGATGGCATGAGCGGCGGCATGGTGTTGGGCGTGGTCTGGGTCACGGGCTCGGGCAGCGCGGCCATCGCCACCTTGCTCACGCTCGCGGCCGCGAGGGCGCCGGTGATGGCACCGGCGCCGCCGAGGAAATTGCGTCTGTTTGTCATGTGGTTCGAATTCGTTGGTGAGTGCAGGTGGCGCATTCAATGGGCGGCGCCGGCGGAGGCGGCTTCGCCCCCCGCGCTGGCGGTCGGTGTACCGACGGCCGTGGGCTTGCCGATCACCGAGGCCGCCAGCGCGGCATCGGCCAGCCAGAACTGCTGCTGGGCGTTGATGGCGTTGCTCACGCTGGCGATCTGGTCGCGCGCCTCGGCCAGCAGCTCGAAGACGCCGATCAGCATGCCGTTGTAGCGAAGCACGTTCTCGTCGGCCATGGCCTGGCGCAGCGGCACGATCTCGTCGCGGTAGTGCCGCGCGATGTCGTAGGCGGTGCGGTAGGCCGAGTAGCCTTCGCGCAACTGCGACGAAGCGCCACGCACGGTGGCGTCGTAGCGGTTGGCCGCGGCCAGCGACTGCGCATTCAACGCGTCGCGCTGCGCCGAGCCCCAGTCGAACAGCGGCAGCCGGATGTCGAGCTCGAAGCCGCGCCGCGTGCTCCGGGTGCCTTCGGCGTTGTCGAACACGGTGTCGCGCCGGCCGCCGACCTCCACGTCGACGAAGGTCGACAGCAGGTTGATGCCCTGCGACTTGCCCGCCACGTCGAGCTGGGCGCGCGCGAGCTGCACGTCCAGGCGCTGCTCGGTCGCGGTGGCGGCCACTTCCTTGGCCTCGCGCGGCGCTTTCGGCAGATCGGGCAGCCGGTCGGGCAAGGCCAGCCTGGCGGCCTGCACATCATCGAGACCCAGGGCGCGCACGAGCTCCTCGCGCGCGGCGGTGGCGGCGTGCTGCGCCGATGCCAGCTGCGTGGTCGCGTCGGCATAGAAGACCTGCTGGCGCGCGCGCTGCAGCTTGCTGAAGTTGCCGATCTGCTGCATACGCCGCGCGAGTTCCGCGCTGGCCTGCGCCGAGCGGTTGACCTGCTCGGCGTACTGCAGCAACTGTTGCGCAGCGACGGCGCGGACCCAGGCCTGCCGCACCTGCGTGACCTGGTCGACCACCGCGCCGGTGAGCTGCACCTTGGCCTGGCTCGATTGGCTGCGCGAGATCGACAGGCGCTGCGGCAGCAGGAGGAGGTCCACGAGGCCGAAGGACAGCAGCCGCCCGATCTCGAGTTCGCTGTTCAGGCGCATGCGCTCGAAGCTGAAGACCGGGTTGGGCAGCCGGCTCGACTGGTTGGCCGCGGCGATGTCGCCCCAGCTCTGCGCGACCAGGGCCTGCACCGCGGGGCTGTTGGTGAGCGCGAGCTGCACCGCGTCGCTTTGCGACAGCGGCCTGGACAGCAGCTCCTGCGCGAGCGCGACGCGGCGGTCGCGCTGCTCCTGCGTGCGGCTGAGCTCGAGCTTGCCGCCGGTGAACTGCCCGGCCTGGGTGTTGGTGTCCTGCAGCGCGTCGTCGATGCCGACCGAGGCGCAGCCGGCCAGCAAGACGGCCGCCGCCGCGAGGGCCGTGAGGCGCACGGCGCGCTTCATGGCTTCTGCTCCTTTTTCGAGGGAGGCATCGGCATCGTGTGCCCCTGGTGCGCGGCCGGTGCATCGGAGGCGCTGCCACCCGCGGCCTCCTCGGCATAGGCCTTCCAACCGCCGCGCTGGCGGACGGTCTCGTTGGCCTGCTTCCACGGAATGGGCTTGTCATCGGTGAAGGGCCGGTAGCCCTCGAACGCGGACCGGTAGCTCAGGGCGGTGGGCGCGCCGGCGGCGCCTTCGTCCGCCGATGGGGCGGACGCCGGCTGGGCCGCGGCGGCGAGCGCGGCCGCCACGGCTGGAAAGACAGCCAGCCAACGGGCCGGCAATGAATGGAACATGGAAACCTCGCATGGTCATGAACGGAATGCGTCACGGCACCCGGAGGGGCATGACGCAGGCGATGCATGCGCGTTCGCTGCTGTGCTGCGGCGGCCCGATGACCGGGCGCACGCAGGCGCACGAACGCTTCAGGCGCGAGGAGGTTTGTCGAGGAGGCGCGGCGCGACCGAGGCCACCGTGCTGGCGGGCTCGGTCAGGTCGGCGCGCGGAAGGCCCTGGAACACGATCAGTTCCAGCGTGCTGGTGAGCGCGGTGGCATGGCAGGCGCCGCAGGTGCCGCACTTGTGCATGCCATCCGGATCCGCATGGGCGGTGGTGCCGGCGCTGTGATCGCCGGCGGATGGCCCAGCGTCCTGCGCGGCGGCTTCGTGGTGGTGATGGTCTGCATGCCCATCGCCGTGCGCCTGCTGCACGTGCCGATGCGCTGCGGCCGGCGCGGCGGTTGCCGCAACCGCCAAGGCCGCACCCTCGTGGCCCGGCCCGCAAAAGACCATGGCTGCCGCCGCGTATGCCTGGAAGGGCACGGCAAACATCACGATCCAGAGGACAAAGAGGCGAACCCGGTGCATGCGGAGATTGTAGATAGAGCGGCAATGCCTGTCCGTATTCGACGGGCATGCATGCCACTCTAGCGATCCAGTCCGACGGTTTCCCGTCGGCTGGATTACAGCGCCGTCATCTTCGTCGGGCGCCGCCGTGCCGTCAGAAGAACCCGAGCTTCTTGGGCGAATAGCTCACGAGCAGGTTCTTGGTCTGCTGGTAGTGGTCGAGCATCATCTTGTGCGTTTCGCGGCCGATGCCCGATTCCTTGTAGCCGCCGAAGGTGGCGTGCGCCGGGTAGGCGTGGTAGCAGTTGGTCCATACGCGGCCGGCCTGGATGGCGCGGCCCATGCGGTAGGCGGTGCTGCCGTCGCGCGTCCACACGCCGGCGCCCAGGCCGTAGGGCGTGTCGTTGGCGATCTCCAGCGCCTCGGCCTCGGTCTTGAAGGTGGCGATCGCGAGCACGGGGCCGAAGATCTCCTCCTGGAAGATGCGCATCTTGTTGTGGCCCTTGAACAGCGTGGGCTCGATGTAGTAGCCGCCGGCCAGTTCGCCGCCGAGCTGCGCGCGGCCGCCGCCGGTCAGGCACTGCGCGCCCTCTTCCTTGCCGAGCGCGAGGTAGCTCATGATCTTGTCCATCTGCATGGCCGAGGCCTGGGCGCCCATCATGGTGTCGGTGTCGAGCGGATGGCCCTGCTTGATGGCCTTGATGCGCTCGAGCGCGCGCGCCATGAACTTGTCGTAGATCGACTCCTGGATCAGCGCGCGCGACGGGCAGGTGCAGACCTCGCCCTGGTTGAACGCGAACAGCACCAGGCCTTCGATGGCCTTGTCGAAGAAGTCGTCGTCCGCGTCGGCGATGTCCTCGAAGAAGATGTTGGGGCTCTTGCCGCCGAGCTCCAGCGTGGCCGGAATCAGGTTGCCGGCCGCGGCCTGCGCGATGACGCGGCCGGTGGCGGTGGAACCCGTGAAGGCGATCTTCGCGATGCGCTTGCTGCCCGCCAGCGCCATGCCGGCTTCGCGGCCGTAGCCGTTCACGATGTTGAGCACGCCGGGCGGCAGCAGGTCGGCCAGCAGCTCGGCCATCACCATGACGCTCACCGGCGTGGATTCGGCGGGCTTGAGCACGACGCAGTTGCCGGCGGCAAGCGCGGGCGCGAGCTTCCATGCGGCCATCAGGATCGGGAAGTTCCACGGAATGATCAGCCCCACCACGCCCAGCGGCTCGTGGAAGTGGTAGGCGATGGTGTTCTCGTCGATCTCGCTCAGTGCGCCTTCCTGTGCGCGCAGGCAGCCGGCGAAGTAGCGGAAGTGGTCGATGGTCAGCGGAATGTCGGCGTTGAGCGTCTCGCGGATGGGCTTGCCGTTGTCCACGGTTTCCGCATAGGCGAGCAGTTCGAGGTTCTGCTCCAGGCGGTCGGCGATCTTCAGCAGCACGTTGGCACGCTCGGCCGGCGAGGTGCGGCCCCATTGGCTGGCGGCGGCATGGGCCGCGTCGAGTGCGAGCTCGATGTCTTCGGCACCCGAGCGGGCGGCGCGCGTGTAGGGCTTGCCGGTGATCGGCGTGATCACGTCGAAGTACTGGCCCTTCACCGGCGGCACGAACTTGCCGTTGATGAAGTTGTCGTAGGCCGGCTTGAAGTCGATCTTTGCACCGGGGGTGTTGGGGCTGGCGTATTGCATGGTCTCTTGTCTCCGTCGGGTAAGGGGTGGAAGGCGACCGCGCAAGCCGGATGCCGCGCGGTCCCGCGTGCTGCATTGCACACGCCATGCCACCCCCTCTTGGGCGCGAATGCTCTGATCTGGCGCAAGAACCGGGTCAGTTTCTTACGCCAGACTGCGCAGCAGAGCGTGCCGCGCTGAGCAGCTGTCACGAAACGGAACAGTGCACCGCCGCATTCATGCTCGAACGTTCGATGCCGTGACACCAGGGCCCGGAGAGGCCCTATTGGAGACAACCGAGATGCAGACGACTTCACACCACGTCGCCGCGCGCACGCCGGGCTCGCGCCTGCGCGAGGCGCGCCGCCAGCTGACCACCACCGGCGAGGTGGCCGACGGCCTGATCGATGCCGCGTTGCGCCGAAGCTGGGAGCGCAGCCGCGGCTTCGGCCTGGCACCGGCCGGCCGCGCGCCGGGCGCGCCCCATGCCTCCGCGGCGCAGCTGGCACGCGCGCTCGAGCAGCAGCGCGAACTGGCCTCCCATGCGCGGCCGGTGATGGAGTTCCTGTTCGAGCAGATGCGCGACACCGACAGCCTGGTGATCCTTGCCGACGCACAGGGCATGCTGCTGGAGGCCATGGGCGATGCGAATTTCGCGGACCGCGCACAGCGCGTGGCGCTGCGACCCGGCGCCAACTGGCATGAACGCTGGCGCGGCACCAATGCCATCGGCACCGCGCTGGCCGACGCGGCGCCGCTGGTGGTGCATGCCGGCGAGCACTACCTCGACCGCAACGGCTTTCTCACCTGCACGGCCGCGCCGATCACCGGCCCCGACGGCCGCGTGCTGGGTGTGCTCGACATCTCGGGCGACCACCGCGGCCACCACCGCCATGCGCTGGCGCTGGTGCGGCTGGCGGTGCGCACGGTCGAGCAGAAGCTGTTCGACACGCGCCACGCCGCCGACCTGCGGCTGCGCCTGCATCTGCAGCCCGAGGGCATCGGCAGCGTGGCCGAGGGCCTGCTGGCGCTGTCGGACGACGGCCGGCTGATGGGCGCGAATGCGGCCGCGCTCGCCATGCTGGGCCTGTCCCGCGCCGACGTGGGCGCCGCCGCCGTCGAGCAGCTGCTGCAGCTGGATATGACGACGCTGATGGCCTGGTGCCGCCAGCCGGGCGGCGCGCCACGCACGGTGCGCCGGCACGACGGCAGCGCGCTCTGGCTGCGCGTGGAGGCTGGCCGCCATGTGCTCACGTCCTCGCCCGGCGCGGCCCCGGCGCCGCGTGCGGCGGAAAAAACACACGCCGACGCGCTGGCCGCGCTGGACACCGGCGACCCGGCCATGCAAGCCGCCGTCGAGCGCGCCCGGCGGGTGCTCGACAAGCCGATCTCATGGCTGCTGCTGGGCGCCTCCGGCGTCGGCAAGGAAGTGTTCGCGCGGGCGCTGCATGCGAGCGGAACGCGCCGGGACGGGCCGTTCGTTGCGGTCAACTGCGCCGCGCTGCCGGAGCAGCTGATCGAGGCCGAGCTCTTCGGCTACCGGCCCGGCGCCTTCACCGGCGCGAGCCGCGACGGCGCAGCCGGCCGCATTCGCGAGGCGCACGGCGGCACGCTGCTGCTCGACGAGATCGGCGACATGCCGCTCGCACTGCAGGCACGGCTGCTGCGCGTGCTGCAGGACCAGCAGGTGACGCCGCTGGGCGGCGGCAAGCCGGTGGCGGTGGACTTCCGCCTGGTGTGCGCGACACACCGCAACCTGCGCCGCGAGATCGAGGCCGGGCGCTTCCGCGAAGACCTGTACTACCGGCTCAACGGCCTGTCGCTCCAGCTGCCGGCGCTGCACGAACGGCAGGACCTGCCGCACCTGGTCGCGCAGATGCTGCGCGGCATCGAGCCCGGGCGCGAGCTGCGGCTGGCGCCCGAGCTCGCGCTGGCCATGTCGCGCTACCGCTGGCCCGGCAATTTGCGCCAGCTGAACAGCGCGCTGCACACCGCCTGCGCCCTGCTGGGCGAACACGAGGCGCAGATCGACTGGTGGCACCTGCCCGACGACCTGGCCGACGAACTGCGCGGCATTTCCGCGGAGGAGCCCACGGCGCCCGCGATGCCCACCGGCAGCGCAGCGGACCTGAAGGCCGTCTCGGCACGCGCGGTGTCGCAGGCGATGCAGTCGTGCGCCGGAAATCTCTCCGAAGCCGCGCGCCGCCTGGGGATCAGCCGGAACACGCTCTATCGCAAGCTGCGCCAGTTGCCGCCGGGCTGACGCGCGCAACCAAGCGGCGGCCGGATGCGCGGGGCCTCGCCTTCGGATACATTGGGGCCGCATTCGCCTCCGGCGAGCCACCCCATCATTCCCCCTTCCGCCGCCATGCTTCTTTGCCCTGAAAGCGCGTAGTGCTTCGCGGACCCTCCATCACCGCCCGGACCATGGCTTTCGTGGCCGTCGTCTGCCTCAGCCTGCTGGCGATCGACTTCTGGAACAGCTGGGAGTCCCGCGCCGACCAGCTCCAGCAGATGAACGTGGCCGCGTCGAACCTCGCGCGCGCCATGGCGCAGCAGGCCGACGACGCCATCAAGAAGGCCGATACGGTGCTGGTCGGCATGGTCGAACGCGTCGAACAGGACGGCACCGATCCGGCCAGCGTGGCCCGGCTTCGCCGTGTGCTGTCCATGCGGGTCGCTGAACTGCCGCAGCTCGACGGCCTGCACATCTACGACAAGGACGGCAACTGGGTTGCGAACTCCCGTTCCACGCCGCCGGAAAACCTCAACAACGCAGGCCGGGAGTATTTCGTCTATCACCGAACGCACGTGGACCGCGGACCGCACATCGGCATTCCGGTGCACAGCCGCACCAGCGGCCGGCTGCTGGTTCCGGTTTCGCGGCGCATCAACCATGCGGATGGCAGCTTTGCCGGCGTGGCGCTCGCAACGATCCACGTCGAGTTCTTCTCCAGGTTCTACGACAGCCTGGACATCGGCCAGGCCGGCGCCGTCGCGCTGGTGCTCGAAAACGGAACCATGATGACGCGCCGGCCCTACAGCCCCGACATGGTGGGCCGGAACATGCAGGAAACCGAGCTCTTCCGCGCCTACACCGCGCAAGGGCCGGTCGGAATGGCTTTCATCAAGTCGGCGCAGGACGGCGTGACGCGGTTGAACAGCTTCCGGCGCCTGGCCAACTATCCGCTGTTCGTTTCCGCGGCGCTGTCCAAGGACGAGATCCTGGCCAACTGGTGGCGCGAAATGCTTTGGCATTCGGGCGGCGTTCTTCTGCTGACCTTGATCGTCGGCTTCATCGGGTGGCGGCTGGTGCGGCAGTTCCAGCTCCAGACCCGCACCGAGGCAGAGCTGCGGCAGGCGCGCGATGCGCTGGAAACGCTCAACAAGACCCTCAACACCCTGGCCATGGAAGACGGCCTGACCGGGCTCGCGAACCGCAGGCAGTTCGACGTGGCGCTGGACAGCGAATACAGCCGCGCGGCGCGCACGGCGAGCACGCTGGCCCTGATCATGATGGATGTGGATTGCTTCAAGCAGTACAACGACATCTACGGCCACGCGGCAGGCGACGAGTGCCTGCAGACCATCGGCCGCACCATCGCCCGCGTCGCGTCGCGGCGCCCGGGAGATCTTGCGGCACGCTATGGCGGAGAGGAACTCGCGGTGCTGCTGCCGAACACCGACGTGGCGGGCGCCGTGATGCTGGCCGAACGCATCCGCAGCGCCGTGCGCGACCTCAAGATCGAGCACGCAGGCTCTGCCGACGGGTTCGTGACGCTGAGCGCGGGCGTGGATGCGCTGAGCCCCGCGGCCGGGAAGGCGGGCCAGCCCAAGGAGCTGATCCGGGCCGCCGACAAGGCGCTGTACGCGGCCAAGACGGGCGGGCGCAACCGGGTGTGCGCACCGACGGTGCAGCCTGTGCCTGCGTGACCCCGCGGGCCCGCCGCTTCAGCCAAGGGTAAACCCCAGTCGATGAGCTCTTGATTCCACGCAGGATGATTCAGTACACTGATTGTCATTCAGTGTACTGAATCAAGGAGCGCCAGCAATGTACTTGGCTGCCCTGCACAAGGAGACACATTGACCCACGATCTACGCAAGACCTTCGATGAAGGCCCCATGAGCCGCTTCCAGTGGAGCGCCATCACGATCTGCATCACGCTGATCATGCTCGACGGCTTCGACGTGCTGGTCATGGCCTTCACCGCCGCCAGCGTGTCGGCCGAATGGAAGCTCGGCGGCGCTCAGCTCGGCGTGCTGTTCAGTGCCGGCCTGTTCGGCATGGCCGCCGGCTCGCTGTTCCTCGCGCCGCTGGCCGATCGCTTCGGACGCCAAGCCGTCATCCTGCTGTGCCTGGTGGTGATCGCGCTCGGCATGGGGCTGTCGGCGCTGTCCCGGAGCAGCACGCAGCTGGCCGCGCTGCGCGCGCTCACCGGCCTGGGCATCGGCGGCATGCTGGCCAGCGTGGGCGTCATCACCTCCGAATACGCATCGAACAAGTGGCGCAGCACCGCGGTGGCCCTGCAGGCGACCGGCTATCCGATCGGCGCGACCATCGGCGGCAGCATCGCCGCCGTGCTGCTGGAGCGCTACGGCTGGCGTTCGGTCTTCCTCTTCGGCGGCCTTGCCACGGCGCTGATGATTCCGCTGGTGCTGTGGCGCCTGCCCGAATCGGTCGACTTCCTCGTCTCCAGGCGTCCCGCCGGCGCGCTGCGCAAGCTCAACGCGCTGCTGCGCCAGATGGGGCGTCCGGCACTGGCCGAACTCCCTCCGCTGCCGCCGGCCGGCGAGCGCTCCGCCTCCACGGTGGCGAGCCTGTTCAACGCAGGCCTGGCGCGCTCGACACTGCTGCTGTGGGCCGCGTTCTTCCTGTTGATGTTCGGTTTCTACTTCGCGCTCAGCTGGACGCCGAAGCTGCTGGTTTCGGCAGGGCTGTCGGCGCGGGAAGGCATCACCGGCGGCGTGCTGCTGAACATCGGCGGCATCGTCGGAGGCAGCCTGTTCGGACTGCTGGTCGCGCGGCTGGACCTCGGGCGCCTGACGGCCGCCAGCCTCGCCATCACGGCGCTGGCCATGGCCGCGTTCGGCGCGGCCACCGGCCACCTGGGCGCATCGTTCGCGATCGCCTTCCTGATCGGCGGATTCATCTTCGGCTCGATGGCCGGGCTCTATGCCTTCGCACCGGTGATCTATCCGGCCGCCGTGCGCACGACCGGCATGGGATGGGCGATCGGCATCGGCCGCATCGGCGCCATCCTCGCGCCGCTCATCGCAGGGATGCTGCTCGACCGCGGCTGGCAGCCGCCGCATCTCTACTACGCCTACGCGCTGCCACTGGTGGCAGCGATGGCTGCCGTCCTCGCGCTGCGCCGCAGCGCCGCGGCGCAGCCGGCCGGCCGCGTGGCCGCCGCCCACTGATCCCTCGTTCCAACCCAGCCATCCGAAGGAGAGCTACATGTTCCCGAAAAACACCTGGTACGTGGCCTGCACCGGCAACGAAATCGACGACAAGCCCCTGGGCCGCAAGATCTGCGGGGAGAACCTCGTGCTGTACCGCGCCGCCGAAGGCAAGGCCACGGCGCTGGAGGACTTCTGCCCGCACCGCGGCGCGCCCCTGTCCCTGGGCCGGGTGGTCGAGGGCAAGCTGGTGTGCGGCTACCACGGCCTGGAGATGGGCTGCGACGGCAAGACGGTCGCCATGCCCGGACAACGCGTGCGCGGCTTCCCCGCGATCCGCTCCTTCCCCGTCATCGAGCGCTACGGCTTCGTCTGGATCTGGCCCGGCGACCCCGCCCTGGCCGACCCGGCCAAGCTGCATCACCTCGAATGGGCCGAAAGCCCCGACTGGGCCTACGGCGGCGGCCTGTTCCACATCCACTGCGACTACCGCCTGATGATCGACAACCTGATGGACCTGACGCACGAGACCTACGTGCACTCGACCAGCATCGGCCAGAAGGAAATCGACGAGACGCCCACCACCACCAAGACCGAAGGCGACCAGGTCACGACCAGCCGCTTCATGGAGAACATCTCGGCGCCGCCCTTCTGGCGCATGGCGCTGCGCGGCAACCACCTGGCCGACGACGTGCCGGTCGACCGCTGGCAGATCTGCCGCTTCACGCCGCCGAGCCATGTGCTGATCGAAGTGGGCGTCGCCCACGCCGGCAAGGGCGGCTACCACGCCGATCCGGCGCACAAGGTGTCGAGCATCGTGGTGGACTTCATCACGCCCGAGACCGAGACCTCGCACTGGTACTTCTGGGGCATGGCGCGCAACTTCCAGCCGCACGACAAGGCGCTGACCGCGTCGATCCGCGAAGGCCAGGGCAAGATCTTCAGCGAAGACCTGGAGATGCTCGAATCGCAGCAGCGCAACCTGCTCGCCCATCCGGATCGCGCGCTGCTGAAGCTCAACATCGACTCGGGCGGCGTGCAATCGCGCCGCGTGCTGGAGCGCCTGATCGCGCAGGAAAGCCAGGCCCCGGCGACTACGGCAGGTGCGGCATGAACGCCTCCGAACTCAATGTGCGCGTCGCCCGCAAGCATGCGGAGGCGCTGGACATCTGCACCTTCGAGCTGGTGCACGTCGATGGCCACGCCTTGCCGGCGTTCTCGGCCGGCTCGCACATCGACGTGCATCTGCCGAACGGCCTCACGCGCCAATACTCGCTGTGCAACGATCCGCAGGAGAGCCACCGCTACCTGATCGGTGTGCTGCGCGATCCCTCGTCGCGCGGCGGCTCGCAGGCCATGCACGAGCTGGTGCAGGAGGGCAGCCTGCTGCGCATCAGCGCACCGAAGAACCATTTCCCGCTGGCCCATGCGGCCGCGCGCAGCGTGCTGATCGCGGGCGGCATCGGCGTGACGCCGATCCTGTGCATGGCCGAGCGGCTGGCACTGAGCGCGGCGCCTTTCGAGATGCACTACTGCACGCGCTCGCGCGAGCGCACCGCCTTTGCCGGGCGCATCGCGCAGTCCGCGTTCGCCTCGCAGGTGCAGTTCCACTTCGACGACGGCGACGCGGCACAGAAGCTGTCGCTGCCCCAGGCCATCGGCACGCCGCAGCCGGGCGTGCACCTGTACGTCTGCGGCCCGAAGGGCTTCATGGACTGGGTGCTGGATGCCGCGCGCACCGCCGGCTGGCCGGCCGAGCAGCTGCACTACGAGTTCTTCTCGGCCGAGATCGCCGCCTCGGACAGCGACGCGGCGTTCGAGGTCAAGCTGGCGAGCTCGGGGCGCATCGTCAAGGTTCCCAAGGACCGCACGGTGGTGCAGGCGCTTGCCGAGGCGGGCGTCGAGGTGGCGACCTCCTGCGAACAGGGCGTGTGCGGCACCTGCCTCACGCGCGTGCTGGAAGGCGAGCCGGACCACAAGGACATGTACCTGACGCCGGAAGAACAGGCCGCCAACGACCAGTTCACCCCGTGCTGCTCGCGCTCGCGCTCGGCAATGCTGGTGCTCGATCTGTAGCGGCCCGCACGGCGGTCGACCCCCTAGAATCGCGGGCTCCGCCCTTGCCGCCGGAGACCCGATTCAGCTTTCGACATCCATGCCCAGCCCCACTTCCGACGCCGCCGAGATCGACATCAACGACCAGCCGGGCCACCTGATTCGCCGGGCCCACCAGATCGCGGTCTCGGTGTTCCATGAGAAGCTGGGGCGCGACATCACGCCGGTCCAGTACGCGATCCTGCGCACCCTGCAGAAGAAGCCCGGCATCGACCAGGTCACGCTGGCCCAGCAGGTGGCGCTCGACACCTCCACCGCTGCCGACATTGCCGCGCGCCTGGAGACCAAGGGATGGATCACGCGCCAGGTGCTGGCACGCGGCCAGCGCGAACTGCGCCTGACCGCCGCGGGCACCGAGCTGCTCGCGCAGACGGTGCCGGCCATGGCCCAGATGCAGGACGCGCTGTTCAGCACCATGAGCGAGCAGGAGCGCCACGATTTCATGAAGCTGCTCGCCAAGTTCGTCACGGCCAACAACGACAGAAGCCGCGCGCCCATGCGCGCGTGAATGGAAATCGGGCGCCCGCCGGCGGCGCGGTCGCTTCAGCGGGCCTTCAGGCCCCCGTCCGGCCGGGGCCGCGACGTCGATTCGCGCACCACCAGCGACACATCGACCTCATGGTGCAGCGCGGCCGCGCGGCCCGACAGCGACCGGACCAGGTACTCCCCGGCACGCGTCCAGACCTCGTCGGTGGGCACGTGCATGGTCGTCAGGCTGGGGCGCAGGTGGCGGCTCCATTCGAGATCGTCGAAGCCCATCACCGACAGGTCGTCGGGCACGTTGAGTCCGCGGCGCTCGGCCTCCAGCAGCACGCCGTAGGCGATCACGTCGTTGCCGCAGACCACCGCCGTGGGCCAGCCTTCGCGCGGCGACGACAGCAGCGACCGCGCGCCCTGGCGCGCATCGTCCAGGTGGTAGGGCACCTCGATGTACCACTCGGACTTCAGCGAAAGTCCGCTCTCCGCCAGCGCGCGCCGCACCCCCGACACGCGGGCCGTGGCCCGGTCGTTGTTGGACGAGATCGCCGCCACCATGCCGATGCGCGTGTGGCCGAGTTCGATCAGGTAGCGGCAGGCGCGGTAGGCGGCGGCCTCGTTGTTGCCGCCGACCGAGGCATACGGCTTGTCGGGGTGGTACACGCCCACGTTGACGAAGGGAATGCGCTGCGACGCGAGCAGCCGGCGCAGCGCATCGGTGTGCATGTCGCCGCGCAGGATGAGCCCGTCGATGCCGCGGCTCACCATGTTCTGCGCCTGCCGTGCCTCGGTCTCGGGGTCGTAGCCGCTGGTCGACAGCAGCAGCAGGTAGCCCTGCAGCGACAGGTAGCTCTGCAATGCCTCGATGCCGCGCGCGAACATGGCGTTGTCCACCGTGGGAATGATCGCGCCGATGGTGCGCGTGCGGCGCGACGACAGCGCGCGCGCCGCCGCATCGGGGATGTAGCCCAGTTCGGCGATGGCCGCGTCGATGCGCATGCGCAGCTCGGGGCTCACCGACTCGGGGTTGTTGAGGGTGCGCGAAATCGAGGCCGTCGAGACGCCCACGTGCTTCGCGACGTCGCGGATTCCTACGGATTTCGGCTTCATGATGAAACAGTTTACAGGAAACGATACGTAGCCGTTTACAGCCGACTTCCAGGGAAATCCCCTACCAATTCATCTCCTTAGACGTCTTTTTCGCGTTGACATCGAAGAGGCCTGTTCCGATAATTTTGTAAACGGTTACATGACGAATTGCTCGCCTCGAAGACCGCCTTCGACACGTCAAAGGAGACAAGGAAATGAGCCAGGCCTTCCGCCATCCGGGCACCCGCCCGAGCGCCCGCACCACCGTGCGTGCCGTCGCCCTCCTCGTTGCGGCTTCCTGCGCCGGTGCCGCCTTCGCGCAGGATTTCAACTGGAAGAAACACCAGGGCAAGACCCTGACCTTCCTTGCCAACAACAACCCGGTGGCCAACGCGCTGCTCAAGTACAAGGCCGATTTCGAGCAGCAGACGGGCATGACGCTGAAGGTCGACTCCTACCAGGAGCAGCAGATGCGCCAGCGCCTGGTCACGGTGATGAACTCGCGCAGCGACGAGGTCGACGTGTTCATGTCGCTGCCTTCGCGCGAGGGCATGCAGTTCGCCAAGGCCGGCTGGTATGCCGACCTTTCGGAGCTGGTGAAGACCGCCAGCGCCAAGGACTACGACTTCGCGGACCTGAGCGCCGGCATGCTCAAGGACGCCACCTACGACAAGCAGCTCACGGGCATTCCGATGAACGTCGAGGGGCCGGTGCTGTACTACCGCAAGGACCTGTTCCAGAAGTGCGGCGTGACGCTACCTAAGAGCCTGCCCGAGCTCGAGGCCGTGGCGGCCAAGCTCAAGAGCTGCGAGCCCGGCGTCACGCCCTTCGTGTCGCGCGGCCTCAAGCCCGCCCTGCCCTTCACCTACAGCGTGTTCCTGCACAACATGGGCGGCCAGTACATGAAGGACGGCAAGTCGCAGCTGTGCAGCAAGGAAGGCCAGGCCTCGCTGGCGCTGTACGCCAAGCTGCTGAAGGACTACGGCCCGCCGGGCGTCGTGAACTACAGCTTCTATCAAATCTCCTCGCTCTACCGCGAAGGCAAGGCGGCGATGGCCTTCGAGTCGTCGAACGAGCTGCGCAACGTGATGGACGGCGGCGCGCGCCTGAAGGACACCGCCGTTGCCGTCCTGCCCGCGGGCCCCGGCGGTTCGCATCCGACCGTCATCGGCTGGACCATGTCGGTGTCGGCGCACAGCAAGAACAAGGAAGCCGCCTGGTACTTCGTGCAGTGGGCCACCAGCCCCGCGGTCCAGGCCAAGCTGGCGCTCGACGGCGTGGCGCCGCCGCGCACGGCCGTTGCGAAGTCACCCGGCTACAAGGCCTGGACGGACGAGCAGCCGGTGCGCGCCGAATGGGTGGCGGCGGTCAACGAACTGGCCCGCACCGGCACGTCCGAGGTGGGCTATCCCATCGTCGCCAATCCGGCTTCGCGCGAGTTCATCGGGCAGGCCGCGACCGAACTCCTGCTGGGCCAGAAGACGCCCGCGCAGGCCTGCGCGGACGCCGACAAGCAGCTCGACGCGCTCATCGCCAAGGACTGACGGATGGCCGTGTTCGACTTCCCCGCAGGCCACCGCGTGCTGGTGGTCGGTGGCGCCGGCGACATCGGCGCCGCCATCTCGCGCGCCTTCCTCGAGATGGGCTGCAGCGTCGTCGCCACGGGCGTCGACGAGGCGGCGCTCGCGGCCAGTTCGCTGGCGCCGCAGCCGCGCCTGGCGCTGCGCACGCTCGACGTGACCGACGACGCCCAGGTCGCGGCCTTCGCGGGCGGTCTCGACGGCCTCGGCACGCTGGTCAACTGCGCGGGCATCCTGGCGCGCTTCAAGGAGTTCGAGATCCAGACCTTCCAGCGCGTGCTGGACGTCAACCTCACCGGCACCTTCCGCCTGTGCAATGCCTGCCTGCCGCTGCTGGAAGAAAGCAAGGGCAGCATCGTCAACGTGGCATCGATGAATGCCTTCGTCGCGCTGCCGTTCATCCCGGCCTATTGCGCGAGCAAGGGCGGCGTCGTGATGCTGACCAAGTCACTCGCGCTCGCCTGGGCCGACAAGCGCGTGCGCGTGAACGCCATCGCGCCGGGCTATGTCGAGACCGCCATCAACGCGGCCGGCCGCCAGGACACGGCGCACTACGAGCGCATCCGCGCGCGCATTCCGCTGGGCCAGTGGGCGCAGCCGGACGACATCGCGGGCAGCGCCGTCTACCTGGCCTCGCCGGCGGCGCACTACGTGACCGGGACCGTGCTGGCGGTCGACGGCGGCTTTCTCGCGGGGTGAATGCATGAGCCAGTCGATCGGCACGCGCGGACAGCTCGCGTTTCTCTCGCTGCCGGCCGTGATCTTCACGACCGCGATGATCGCCTTTCCCTTCGCCTACACCGTGTGGTTCAGCCTGCACGAGTACAGCTTCGGCGGCAAGCCCAAGCTCAACTTCGGCATGAACTACGTCGAGATGGCGGGCGACGGCGAGTTCTGGAACGGGCTGAAGATCACGCTCGTGCTGTACCTGCTCTCGCTGGTGCTGCAGCTCGTGCTCGGCACCTGGATCGCGCTGCTGCTGCACGGCTCGAAGAAGCTGTCGGGCATCGTGCGCACGCTGATGATCTCGCCCTTCGTGCTGCCGCCGGTGGTGGTCGGCATGATGTGGCTGGTGGTGCTCGACCCTTCCATCGGCGCCGCCAACTACCTGCTGACGGCCGCGGGCCTGCCGCGCTCCGACTGGCTGGCCTCGCCCGTGTGGGTGATCCCCACCGTGGCGATGATCGACACCTGGCAGTGGACGCCCTACGTGGCGCTGATCGTGCTGGGCGGCCTGCAGTCGCTGCCGCCGAACGTGTACGAGGCCGCGCAGATCGACGGCGCCTCGCGCTGGAAGACCTTCTGGCGCATCACGCTGCCGCTGCTCGCGCCCACGCTGGTCACGGCCGCGATCCTGCGCAGCGTGGACCTGCTGCGCTTCTTCGACATCATCTACATCACCACGCAGGGCGGGCCGGGCAACGCCTCGAACACGCTCAACATCTACGGTTTCCGCAAGGGCTTCGAGCTGTTCGAGATCGGCTATTCGAGCGCCCTGATGATCACGCTGTCGGCCATCGTGCTGGGCGCGGTGATGGTGCTGACCCAGGCGCGCAGGCGCGTGGCCTGGTGAAGGAGGCCACGCCATGAACGACAAGCTGGTGCAACGCCTGAACCTGCTGCAGATCGCCTTCGTGGCGCTCTTGATCCTGCTGCCCATCGCGTGGATGGTGCTCTCGTCCTTCAAGCCCTCGGCCGAGGTGACGGCCTACCCGCCCAAGCTGCTGTTCTCGCCCACGCTGGAGAACTACCGCACGCTCTTCGGCACCACGCCGTTCCTGCACTACACCTGGAACAGCACGGTGATCACCGTGGGCTCGACCGCCATCGGGCTGCTGCTGGGCATCCCGGCCGCCTTCGCGGTCTCGTGGACGCGCATCACCTGGCCCGCCACCGTCACGCTGCTGGCGCGCATGGCACCGGGCACGCTGTTCCTGCTGCCCTGGTACGTGATGTTCCGCGAAGCCGGAATGATCGGCAGCTACTGGGCGCTGATCCTCACCCATGCGGCCATCACGATGCCGATCGTGATCTGGGTGCTGCTGCCCTTCTTCGACAACATTCCGCGCAGCGTGCTCGAAAGCGCGCAGGTCGACGGCTGCAGCGTGCCGCGCATCCTGCGGCGCATCGCGCTGCCGCTGGTGATGCCGGGCGTGGTGGTGGCGTCGATCCTGTCCTTCGTGTTCTCGTGGAACTACTTCCTGTTCGCGCTCGTGCTGTCGAACGGCGACACCAAGACGCTGATTGCGGCGTCGTTCAACTTCATCGGCGAGGGCGCATCCAACTGGGGCGCACTGATGGCCGCGGCTTCCCTGATCGCGCTGCCGCCGCTCGTCCTCGCATTCATCGTCCAGCGCAGGCTCGTGTCGGGCCTGGCGATGGGCGCCGTCAAAGGTTAGGAGACTCTTCATGCAAGCTGCGATTTTTCATGGCGACCGCCGCATCACCATCGGCGAGGCGCCCATGCCGGTGCCGTCGGCGGGCGAAGTGCTGCTGCGCGTGCGGCGCACCGCGCTGTGCGGCTCAGACACCAAGCTGTGGTTCAGCGGCGCCAGCTTCACGCCGGGCCACGAGATCTTCGGCGTGGTGCAGCAGCCGGGCCATGCGCTCGACGGCAGGCGCTGCCTGGTCTACATCCCCGTGCACTGCGGCCATTGCGACGCGTGCCGCGCGGGCGACACGCAGATGTGCCTGAACGAATCGGTGCTGGTCGGCTGGAACCGGCCGGGCGGCTATGCCGAGTACCTCGCGGTGCCCGAGCAGTGCCTGCTGCCCGTGCCCGACGACATCGAGGACGAGCTCGCGCCGCTGCTGCTGGACACCATCGGCACCGCCGCGCACGGCATCCGCTTCGTGAAGCCGCTGGTGCCGCCCGAAACCACGGGAGCGGTGCTCGTGACGGGCGCGGGCCCGGTGGGCATCGGCGCGCTGATCGCCCTGCAGAACATGGGCTACACCGACGTGTACGTGTCCGACCTGAAGGAAGAGCGGCTGCAGCTGGCCGAATCGTTCGGCGCCCGGCGGCATCCGGTGGGCGACGCGAGCAAGCGCTTCAAGCTCATCGTGGAGTGCAGCGGCGCGCATGCCGCGCGCAGTCTGGGCATGGAGATCGTGCTGCCGCGCGGCGTGCTCATCCTCATCGGCGAGAGCGACAAGCCCTGGCCGGTGCAGGAGAACAAGGCCATCCGCCGCAAGGACTTCTACATGGTGCGCACCTTCTACTTTCCAAAAAGCGACTTCGCGCTCAACGTGGAACTGCTGCGCGGCGAGAAGGCGCGCTACCGCAAGCTGGTGGATGCGCAGTTCGGCCTCGACCGGCTGCCGGAGATGTTCGGCCGCTTCGTGGCGGGCGAGCTCGTCAAGCCGCTGCTGGCGTTTGCCTGAGGACGCACCGGCATGGCAGCCATCCGCATGAACGGCCTGGTCAAGCGCTTCGGCGACGTGGCCGTGATTCCCTCGCTCGACCTGGAGATCCGCGACGAGGAATTCGTCGTCTTCGTCGGCCCCTCGGGCTGCGGCAAGTCGACCTTGCTGCGCATCATTGCCGGGCTCGAGCCGATCGACAGTGGTGACCTCTACATCGGCGACAGGCGCGTGAACGACGTGGCGCCGGCCCAGCGCGACATCGCCATGGTGTTCCAGGACTACGCGCTCTACCCGCACATGACGGTGCGCGACAACATGGGCTTCGGCCTGGAGATGCGCAACACGCCCAAGGACGAGATCGCGCGCCGCGTCGACCGCGCGGCCGGCATGCTGCGCATCGAGCCGTACCTCGACCGCAAGCCCAAGGCGCTGTCGGGCGGCCAGCGCCAGCGCGTGGCCATGGGCCGCGCGATGGTGCGCAACCCGAAGGTGTTCCTGTTCGACGAGCCGCTGTCGAACCTCGACGCCAAGCTGCGCGGCGAGGTGCGCACCGAGATCAAGGCGCTGTCGCAGCAGCTCAAGACCACCATGGTCTTCGTCACCCACGACCAGGTCGAGGCCATGACCATGGCCGATCGCATCGTGGTGCTGAAGGCCGGCGTGGTGCAGCAGTTCGGCACGCCCGAAGAAGTCTACAAGTCGCCCGCGAACCAGTTCGTGGCCGGCTTCATCGGCTCGCCGACGATGAATTTCTTCGACGTGAACGCCGAAGGCACCAACGTGCGCATGGACGAGGGCGTGCTGTTCCCGATGCCGCCGCGCTGCGGCGGCGTGACCGGCCCTGCCGTGCTGGGCGTGCGGCCCGAGCACATGCGGGTGCTGCCCGGCAACGCACCGGGCCTGCGCGTACAGGTCAGCGTGGTCGAGCCGCTGGGCTCCGACACGCTGGTGTACTTCGACCGCGCCGGCCAGCGCCACGTGGCGCGCGTGGCGCCCGAGCTGGAGGTGCGCCCGCGCGACACCATCACGCTGGATTTCGACATGGACAAGTGCCACCTGTTCGACAAGAACGACGGTGCTGTGCTGAGGTGCTGAGGTGAGTCCCGTGGAACGCCCCGCCCCGCGCGTGATCTGCCTCGGCCTGTCCGCGCTCGACATCACCTGGCAGGTCGACACCCTGCCGCAGGGCGGCGGCAAGACCCGCGCAAACGATGTGCGCGAGGGCGGCGGCGGCATGGCGGCGAATGCCGCCGCGGCGGCCGCGAAGCTCGGCGCATCGGTACAGTTCTGGGGCCGCGCCGGCTTGGACAGTGCGGGCCACGAGATGAAGGCGCAGCTCGCCGCGCTGGGCGTGGACGTGTCGCGCTTCAGGCTGTTCGAGGGCGCACGCTCGTCGCTCTCCGGCATCGTGGTCGATGCGCGCGGCGAACGCATGATCGTGAATTTTCGCGGCGCCGGCCTGCCGGCCGATCCGGCCTGGCTGCCGCTCGACGCACTGGCCGCGACCGACGCCGTGCTGGCCGATCCACGCTGGCCCGAAGGCGCGCTCGCGCTCTTCGGCGCAGCGCGCACGCGCGGCCTGCCCACCGTGCTCGACGGCGACGTGGCCGATGCCGCCGTCTTCGACATGCTGCTGCCGCACACCGACCACGCCGTGTTCTCCGAGCCCGGCCTTGCCGGCTATGCCACCGGCGCACGCACGGTCGACGAGCAGTTGAATTTCGCGCTCTCGCGCGGCTGCCGCCTCGCGGCCGTCACGCTCGGCGAGCGCGGCCTGCGCTGGGCCGATGCCCAAGGGCTGCACGCCCTGCCCGCCTTCGCGGTGGAACCCGTCGACACCACCGGCGCCGGCGACGTCTTCCACGGTGCGTTGGCCTTCGCGCTCGGCGCCGGCTGGCCCGTGCCCCGCGCCTTCCAGTTCTCCGCCGCGGTGGCGGCCATCAAGTGCACACGACCCGGCGGACGCGCCGGGGTGCCCGACTTCGCCACCGCGATGTCCCTCGTCGATTCCATCAAGGAGTGATCCCCCTCATGACAACGCCCCCCCTCCACCTCGGCAAAAAATGGGGCCTGCGCCGCATGGCCACGCCCCAGGGCCACTTCACCATGGTCGCGCTCGACCAGCGCCCGCCGATCGCGCAGCTGATCGGCACCAAGCGCGGCATCGCACCCGCCGACGTGAGCTTTGCCGACATGGTGGCTGTCAAGCGCACGCTGGTCGACACCCTCGGTGCGCACGCCAGCGCCATGCTGTTCGACCCGAACTACGCCTTCCCCGCGGCGCTGCAGAAGCTGCCCGCGCACACCGGCCTGGTGGTCACGCTCGAGGACCACCGCTTCCGCGACACCCCGGGCGGCCGACTCTCGCATTCGATCGACGACTGGAGCGTGGAAAAGATCAAGCGCGCCGGCGGCGACGGCGTGAAGGTGCTGGCCTGGTACCGCCCCGATGCCGAACCCGAGGTGCTCGCGCACCAGCAAGCCTATGTGCAGAAGATCGGCGAGGAATGCCGCCAGTGGGACATTCCGCTGGTGCTCGAGCTGCTGGTCTATCCCTTTCCCAGGAGCGAACGCCACACCGTCGACTACATCGAGTCGCCCGAGAAGATGCCCGAGCTGGTGATCGAGAGCGTGCGCGAGTTCGCCAAGCCGAAGTATGGCGTCGATCTCTTCAAGCTCGAGAGCCCGCTGCCCGGCGCCACGCTGCCCGCGCGCGACGGCAGTGCCGCGCCACAGGCCGCGCAGGCCTGGTTCGACCAGATGGGCGCGATCTGCAAGGGGGCGAACATTCCCTGGGTGATGCTGTCGGCGGGCGTGACGCCGCCGCAGTTCCTGCGCGTGATGGAATACGCCTACGCCGCCGGCGCCCACGGCTTCCTGGCGGGCCGCGCCGTGTGGTGGCAGGCGCTGCAGCACTTTCCCGACCTCGAGCGCTGCGCCGAGCAGCTGCGCCGCGAAGGCAGCGCCACGCTCGCACAGCTCGAAGCGCTCACGCTGCGCGCGGGCAACGCCTGGCAGGCCGACTACAGCGCCTTCGATGCCATGACGGCCGAGGGCGAACTCTGCGCGGCCTACGCCTGAGCCCAGGCATCAGGCCTGCGCGATCGCCAGCCACGCGCTCGCGACCAGCGTCGAGCCCGCCGCGGCCAGCAGCCCGCCCACCAGCCATTTGAGGGTGCGCGGCTGCAGCTTGTTGGGCAGCCGGTGGTGCAGCCGCGTCACGCCGTAGACCACCGGCATCGCGCAGGCGGCGAGCAGCGCGGCGCGCCACGAGAAGTGGCCCGTGGGCAGCACGATCACCAGCCGCACCAGCGAATTGAACGCGAACATCAGCAGCAGCGCGCGGCGCACCAGTTCGCGCTCCAGCGGCTGGCGGTACATGTGGAAGACGATGGGCGGTCCCGAGCTCGAGAACAGCCCGCCCAGCACGCCCGACAGCCCGCCGATGACGGCAAAGCTCGTGCGGCCCGACACCGCGGCCTGCGGCCGGCCCTGCAGCACCAGCAGCAGCGCGCAGCCCAGGATCGACACGCCCAGCAGGCCGCGCAGCCAGTTCACCGCCCCGCCACTGAGCCATGTGAGCAGCATGAGCCCCGCGATCACGCCCACCGTGCTGCCGTTGAGCGCGGGCTTCATCAGCCGCCACGGCACCACGCCGGGCCGCGCGCGGAAATAGGTCCATGCATTGATCAGGCTCAGCACCGTGGCGGCGTTGGCCGTGTCGCCGACGGTGGCGATGTGGAACACCGACACCAGGCCGAGCAGGATGAGGCTGAATGCGAACCCCGTGAGGTTCTGCGCGTAAGTGGCCAGCGCCACGCAGGCCATGAAGACCAGCACGGGGCCGGCTTCGGAAAGAATCGCTTGCACCGGAAATGAAAATCGTCGAGAGGCCGCGTCGGGCCCGAATGTCGCAGGCCGTATTGTCCTCGAACGGGTGTGCCGATTCCGATGCGCCGCGCACAAGGCGCGGGGGCTTTTTTTCAGTAGATCGGCGGCTCGGGCGTGGGCGCATTGCCCGCCAGGCTCGCGAAGTCGCAGCCCAGGTGCGCCTGCGTCACCTCGTGCTGGAAGATCCTCGTGTAGCCGCGCGCGTAGGCCGGTGCGGGTGGCGTCCACTGTTTGCGGCGCTCGGCCAGTTCCTCGTCGGGCACGAGCATGTCGAGGCGCCGCTCGCCGATGTCGAGGCGGATCGTGTCGCCGGTCCTGAGCAGCGCCAGCGGCCCGCCCACGGCCGACTCCGGCGAGACGTGCAGCACGCAGGTGCCGTAATGCGTGCCGCTCATGCGCGAATCGGAAATGCGCAGCATGTCGCGCACGCCCTGCCGCAGCAGCTTCTTCGGGATCGGCAGGTTGCCCCACTCGGGCATGCCGGGCCCGCCGACCGGGCCGCCGTTGCGCAGCACCAGCACGGTCGAGGCATCGCAGTCGAGCGCTTCGTCGGCCATGGCCGCGAGCATCTCGGCGTTCGAGTCGAACACCAGCGCGCGGCCGATGTGGCGCAGCAGCTCGGGCGTGGCGGCCGAAGGCTTGATGACCGCGCCGTCGGGGCACAGGTTGCCGCGCAGCACGGCCAGCGCAATGCCGGCCTCGGGGCACTCGGGCGTGCCCTGCTTGAGCGGCGCCGCGGGGTCGAGGATGGTGCCGTCATCCTCCGCGGGCCAGCCCGCGATGTCCTCGCCGAGCGTGCGGCCCGTGACGGTGCGCGCCGACAGGTCCAGGTGCGCGGCGATCCTGTTGAGCACGGCGGGCAGGCCGCCGGCATCGTGGAAGTCTTCCATCAGCTTCTCGCCCGACGGATAGAGGTTGGCGATGACGGGCACGCGCCGCGCGGCCGCGTCGAGCTCGTCGATGTTCAGCTCGATGCCTGCGCGCCCCGCCATCGCGGGCAGGTGCACCGCCGCATTGGTCGAGCCCCCGAGCGCCATGTAGGCGGCCACGGCGTTGAGGAACGATGCCTTGGTGACGATGCGCGAGGGCTTCAGGTCTTCCCACACCATCGAGACGATGCGCTCGCCGCAGCGCCAGGCCATGCGGCTGTGCTCGGAGTCGACGGCCGGGATGCTCATGGCGCCGGGCAGCGACAGGCCCATGGCCTCGGCGATGGCGGTCATGGTGCTGGCCGTGCCCATGGTGTTGCAGGTGCCGGGCGTGCGCGTCATGCGCGCCTCGAGGCGGATCCATTCGGCCTCGTCGATATTGCCGAGGGTGCGTTCGGCCCAGAACTTCTTGGTGTGCGTGCCCGCGCCCACGGCCTGGCCCTTGTAGCGGTCGTTCATCATCGGACCGGCGGGCAGGAAGATGGCGGGGATGTCCATCGAGAGCGCGCCCATGACCAGGCCGGGCGTGGTCTTGTCGCAGCCGCCCATCAGCACCACGCCGTCGATCGGCAGGCTGCGCAGCAGCTCCTCGCATTCGATGGCGAGCAGGTTGCGGTAGATCATGGTCGTGGGCTTGACCATCACTTCGCCCAGACTCAGCGCGGGCAGCTCGAGCGGATAACCGCCGGCCTGCAGTACGCCGCGCTTGACGGACTCGGCACGCTCGCGCAGGTGCGCATGGCACGGCGAGAGCTCGCTCCAGGTGTTGACGATGCCGATGACCGGCCGGCCCATGAACTCCTCGCGCGCGAGCCCCTGCTGCTGCATGCGCTGGCGGTGCGCGAAGCCGCGGATGTCGTCGCTCGCGAACCAGCGCTGGCTGCGCAGTTCCTGCAGGGTCTTGGGGCGGGCGGCTTCGGTGGACATGCGGTGCGTTCTCTGGATCTCTGGGTTCAATAGGTGGCGGGGGCCGAAGCGGGCGCGGCTGGTGCGCCGCGCTGCTTGAAGCGCGCCGCGATGTCGTCGGCGCTCCTGCGCAGCAGCAGCTGGTCGTTGGCCACCGCCACGAAGAGCGCGCCAAGGTCGAGCAGCTCCCGCGCGCGCGGCTCGTCGTTCATGAGGATGCCGGGCGCCTTGCCGCAGGCGAGGATGCGCGCGATGGCACGGTCGATGGCGGCGCGCACCGTGGGGTGGTTGACCTGGCCGGCCACGCCCATGCTGGCCGACAGGTCGCCGGGGCCGATGAAGACGCCGTCGACACCGTCGACGTTCGCGATGTCCTCCAGGTGTTCGAGCGCTTCGACCGTCTCCACCTGCACCAGCACGCAGATCTCGCCGGAGGCCTCGGCCACGTATTTGGTGTCGCGCCCGAAGCGCGTGGCGCGCACCGTGCCGCCCATGCCGCGGATGCCGTTCGGCGGATAGCGCGTGGCGGCCACGGCGGCCTCGGCCTCGGCGCGGTTCTGCACGAAGGGCAGCAGCAGCGTCTGCGCGCCGATGTCCAGGTACTGCTTGATCAGCACCGGGTCGTTCCAGGGCGGACGCACCACGGCCGAGGTGGGCCGCTCGCGCTCGGCCTGCACCGCCTGCAGCTGGCGCAGCATGGTGGTCGGATCACCGGGCGTGTGCTCGGCGTCCAGCAGCATCCAGTCGAAACCGGCGCCCGCGAGCAGCTCGGAGACATAGGGGTCGGGCAGCGTCGACCAGAGGCCGATCTGCGGGATCTTCGCCGCAAGGGCGTGCTTGAAGGTGTTGCGCGAGGGCATGGATTCGGTCCTTTGCTGGGTCAATCGATCTTCACGTTGCCGGCCTTGATGACCTCGCCCATCGCGGCGTGGTCGGCCTTCAGGCGCTCGGCGAACGCCTCTGGCGTCGATGAGAGTACATCGAAGCCCTGCGCTTCCAGCGGCTTGCGGAACGCGGGCTCCTTGAGGATCGCAACCATCTCCCTGTGCAGCCGCTCGACCACCGGCGCGGGCGTGCCGCTGCGCACCAGCATGCCGCTCCATGCGAGCTGCACCACGCCCGGCGCGCCGGCCTCGGCCATGGTCGGCACGTTGGGCAGCAGCCTGGAGCGCTGGGTGTCGGCCACGGCCAGCACGCGCACGCGGCCGCCCTTCTCCTGGCCCAGCACGGCCGAGAGGTTGTGGAACATCATCGGGATCTGCCCGCCCATCACGTCGTTGAGCGCGGCGGGCCCGCCCTTGTAGGGCACGTGGATCAGCCGGGTGCCCGTCTTCGCCTCGAACTGCAGCCCGGTAAGGTGCATGGTCTTGCCGTTGCCGGCCGAGCCGAAGCTCAGCGTGGCGGGCTCCTTCTTCGCAGCTGCCACCACGTCGGCCACGCTCTTGTAGGGCGTGCCCGCACCCACCACCAGCACGTTGGGCGTCTGGTTGGTGAGCGTGACCGGCTGGAAGTCCTTCAGCACGTCGAAGCCCGTGGCCTTGTAGAGGTGCGGGTTCACGGCCAGCGTGCTGACCGAGCCGAAGAAGATGGTGTAGCCGTCGGCCGGCTGGTTGCGCGCCACGTAGGCGGCCGCGATGTTGCCGTTGGCGCCGGGCCGGTTGTCGATGACCACCGGCTGGCCCAGCCGCTGCGACAGCGCCTGGCCGAAGGGCCGCGCGAACTGGTCGGCCGCACCGCCCGCGGGCTGCGGCACGACCAGCACGATGGGCTTGTGCGGATAGTCGGCCCTGGGCTGCGCCAGCGCGGGTGCGGCGGCCAGCGCCATCGCCGACAGGGCCATCGCGGCCCTTGCGAATCTCATCATGGGGTCTCCTGGATCACGTGTTGTTCATGCGGCAGCGCCGCGCCAGAACGCGATCTGCGCAGCGACCTGGTGGTCGATCATGGGTTTGCCGCCGACCACCCGCAGCCCGCGCGCGGTGCATGCAGCCATGAGCTCGGTGTCGCGCGCGGCGATGATGTCGAACAGCGCCGCATCGGCCGGCAGCAGCGCCGGGTCGAAAGGCATCGGGTCGCCCGCATGCAGGCCGAGCGAAGTGGCGTTGATGGCGAGGCCGGCACGCCCCAGGCTGCCGGCGCGCGTGTCGATATCGATGTCCAGATACGCCTTGCGCAGTTCGGCGCACAGCTGCTGCGCGCGCTCGGCTTCGCGGTTGACGATATGCAGCTCGCGCACGCCGGCCGCGGCCAGCGCGAAGGCGATGGCCGTGCCCGCACCGCCCGCGCCCACCAGCACCACCGGCCGGTCGGTGCGCAGCACGCCGTGCGCACGCGCGGCGTCGACAAAACCCACGCCGTCGAAGCTCTCGCCCGACCATTGGCCATCGGCGTCGATGCGCATGGTGTTGACCACGCCCGTGCGCTGCGCCTCGGGCCCGAGTCGCGCGCACAGCGCATGCGCCGCGGCCTTGTGCGGGATCGTGAGGTTCAGGCCCTGCAGGTTGCCCACGCGCGCGAGCTGCGCCACGGTGGCCGCGAAGTCGCCGGGGTGCACGCCCATCGGCACCAGGCACCAGTCGAGGCCGGCGGCTGCGAAGGCCGGGTTGTAGATGCGCGGCGCGCGCACGTGGTCGACCGGATGCGCGAGGATCGGCACGAGGCGCGTCGCGCCGCTGAGGTTTGCGGGGACCATCGCCTCAGCCCTTCACCGCGCCGGCCGTGAGGCCGCTCACCAGGTAGCGCCGCACCAGCATCGAGAACACCAGCACGGGCGCCATCACCAGCGAGCCGCCGGCGGCGATCTTGCCCCACTCCCAGCCTTCGTAGTTCATGAAGTTCACGACTGCCACAGGCGCGGTGCGTGCATCGGTGCGCGTGAGGATGAGCGCGAAGAAGAAGTCGTTCCAGGCATAGAGGAAGCACAGGATCGCGGTGGCCGCGATGCCGGCCGCCGCCATCGGCATCACGATCTCCATGAACACGGTGGCGTAGCCCGCGCCGTCCATCAGCGCCGCCTCTTCCAGCGAAGCCGGCACCGCGTCGAAGAAGGGCTGCATCATCCAGATCACCAGCGGCAGGTTGAAGGTCATGTAGATGAGGATCAGGCCGGTGCGGGTGTCGAGCAGGCCGAGGTAGCGGTACGCCAGGAAGAACGGGATCGTGAAGGCGATCGGCGGCGCCATGCGCGTCAGCAAGATGCCCAGGCCCAGGCCGAAGCGTCCGCGCCCGGTCCAGCGCGACAGCGCGTAGGCCGCCGGAATGCCGAACACCAGCGCGAGCAGCGTCGACACGATGCTCGTGACCAGGCTGTTGAGGAAGGACTCCGGAAAGCCGGCCTGCCAGAGGCCCGCGTAGTGCTCCAGCGTGGGCATGAAGAAGACCCGCGGCGGAAACTCGAGGATCAGCGGCGTCGGCTTGAACGACATCTGCAGCAGCCACAGGAACGGCAGCAGCATCGCGAACAGCACGAGCGGCACGGCCCAGCGCGCGAGCGGCCAGCGCCGGCGCAGCGACCTCATTCGATTCGAGCTCATTCGGCACCTCCCGCATGGCGGCTCACGCGCATCGCGCCCCAGCTGATCAGCACGGTGGCCGCGAGCAGCACGACGGTGATGGCGCTCGAATAGCCGAGTTCGCCGAAGTTGAAGGCCACGAGATAGGCGTAGTAGTTGGTCACCTCCGTCACCGAGCCTGGTCCGCCGCCGGTCAGGAGGAAAATCAGCGGAAAGGCCTTGATGCTGTCGATCAGGCGGAACAGCGTGCACACCAGCAGCACCGGCGCGATGTAGGGCAGCACGATGTGGCCGAACACGCGCCAGGCGTCGGCGCCGTCCATGCGCGCGGCCTCGACGTATTCGGCCGGCAGCGTCTGCAAGGCGGCCAGCACCATCAGGAAGGTGAACGGCGCCCATTCCCAGGTGTCGGCGATGACGATGGACCACAGCGCGAAGTCGACGTGCGTGGTGAGCGCCGGCAGCGTCACGCCCAGCATGCGCGCGGCCTGGTAGATCGGGCTGATGTCGGGCGTGTAGATCAGCTTCCAGATCACCGCGACGACGATCGGCGGCAGCACCATCGGAATCACGAACAGGTGGCGCAGCGATTGCCAGCGCTCCTGCCCCGAATGCACGAGCAGCGCCAGCCCCGTGCCCAGCAGCACCTGCAGCACGACCGTGTAGACCGAGAGCCGCGCCTGCACGCCCAGCGAGCCGACGAAGCGCTCGTCGCTGCCCAGTAGCCTGTAGTTGCGCAGCGGCTCCGAGAAGTCGCCCAGCGAGCCCGGGTTCACCAGCGCGCCGGGCGTGAGGCTCGTGACCAGCAGGAAGACGGTGGGCAGCCCCGCCACCAGCAGCAGGAACAGCAGGCTCGGCGCCATCGCCAAGCGCACGAAGCGGCGGCGCTGCGCCTCGTAGGACGCTCCTCTCGCGCTCACTGGTGCACCCTTGGCGCTGCCGCTGCGCTCATACCTTGGCTCCGGCGCGCCGCAGGCTGCCGAGCGCGGCCTCCTGCGCCGTCTTCATGGCATCGGCGGCCGGCGCCTGGCCCGAGACCACGCGCTCCACGGCCTTGTTCAATACGTCGCCCACCAGCGGGAATTCCTTGACCGTGCGATAGGCCATGTAGTTGCGCGTCTTGCCGGGCTGCTCGAGCACTTCGAGATAGAGCTTGCCGATGTCCTGGCCGTTGATGGTGTTGATGCGCTTGTACTCGGCGCTTTCGATCACCGAGCGCCGGCAGATCGACGGATGCCCGGTGTCCTTCACGATGCGCGCGGTGAGCTCGGGGCTCAGTGCCCACTTGATGAACTCCCAGGCCGCTTCCTTGTTCTTCGCGTTCTTCGGGATGCCGAGGCCCTGGCTGTTGGCGGCGGGAAAGTCGCCCTTCGGGCCGGCCGGCATGCGCACGACGCGCGCGGTGTCCTTCACCTTGCTCTCGGGCGAGCTCAGCATCGCGGTGACCCAGGAGCTCGAATGGATGAAGATGTTCGAACGGCCGCCGATCAGCGCGGCGCGCGCCTGGTCCTCGGTGTAGCCGAGCACGCCCTGCGGGCTGTATTTGGACAATAACGTCGAATAGAAGGCCGTGGCCTGCACCGCGGCGGCCGAGTCGAGCGTGGGCTTGATGTCCGCCGGCGGATTCGCGAACAGGTCGCCGCCGAAGCCGTGGATGTACGGCGGCAGGAACCAGTGGTGCAGGTTGGAGCTCACGAAGCCCGTGACGCCGTCCTGCCCGTGCACCGCCTCGCAGACCTTCATCAATTCGTCGAAGGTCTGCGGCGCCTCGACCCCGCGCTTCTTCATCAGGTCGGTGCGGCTCATGCCCATGAGCATCGCGCCGCCCTCCCACGCAAAGCCATAGGCCTTGCCGGCCTTGTCGAGGTACGGCAGCTGCGCGCCCTTGACGAAGTCGTCCGGGTTCCAGCTGGCCGGCGTGAGCCTGCGGTCGGCCGCGAAATCGCTCAGGTTGGCGAGCAGGCCGGCCGCGACCCAGCGCGCGGCAAGGATGAAGGTGACGTTGCAGAAATCCCAGGCGCTGCCGCCCGAAGACAGCTCCAGGTCGGCCTGCTGGTTGTAGACCGGGAAGGCCGACAGCTGCAGGTCGACCGTCATGCCCGTCTGCTGCTCGAACTCCGGGATGTACTTGCGCAGGATGTTGAAGAAGCCGTGCTGGTATGCGGCGCCGCGCAGCTTGAGGCCGGCAAAGGGCTTGGCTTGCGCGATGGCGGGAAACGCCAGCGCAGTGCCGGCGCCGGCCACTGCCGTGGCAGCCGCGGCCTTGATCAACCGGCGGCGCTGCGTGTCGACAGCGAGGGAGTGCAGGAGGCTCATGCTTGTCTCTCTTTCGATCAGAATCACGCGGCGCAACGAGGGTGGCCGGCATGTTCCACTTGCTTGTGAAAGCGAATATGACAGACAAATAAGACTCCACATCTCATGGAAAACCCGAGATTCCCTGCGACTTCCCCAGATATAAGCTCATCCCGCCAATAAATATGTCAGACCATAAAACCAAAACGTCGAAGAAGCCCGCCGCCACGGACACGCCCGCCCGGCGCGGTCCGCTGGCCGTGACGGAGGCGCTCGCGCGGCGTGTGATCGGCGGCGAATGGGATGACGAATCGACGCTGCCGACCGAGGTCGAGCTGGCCGAGCAGCTGGGGGTGGCGCGCACCTCCGTGCGCGAGGCGCTGACCCGGCTGAAGGCCAAGGGCCTGCTCGCGTCGCGCCAGAAGGCCGGCACGCGGGTGCTGCCGCGCATGCAATGGAACATGCTCGACGAGGACGTGCTGCGCTGGACCTGGTCGGGCCACGACCGCGCGCAGATGGCGCAGCACCTGATGCAGCTGCGGCGCATCGTCGAACCCGCCGCCTGCGAGATCGCGGCCGCTTCGGCGCCCGACGCCGCCATTGCCGCGATCGAGCGCGCCTACCGCCTGATGGACGCCGCCGGCATGGATCCGGTGGCCTATGCCGGGCCGGACCTGAGCTTTCACCAGGCCATTCTCAGCGCCACCGGCAATCCGTTCCTGGTGGCCTTCGGCGCCACCATCGAGGCGGCGCTGCGCATGTCCTTCGAGCTGTCGACGCGCCAGCCGGGCGCGCCGCGCAAGAGCCTGCCGATGCACCGCGCGGTGCTCGACCAGATCTGGGCCCGCAAGCCGGCCGCGGCGCGCAAGGCCATGGAAGAGCTGCTCGGCCTCACCGAATCGAACATCCAGCGCGGAGTCGCCAGGTCGGGCGCCACGCCGCCGGCCTGAAGACCTCCCCACCCTTCCCTCACCAGCAAGCACCACCATGGCAGAGATCCAGCTCCAATCCATCAGCAAGCGCTTCGGCGACGTCGAGGTGATCCCCGGCATCGATCTCACCATGCCCGACGGCCAGGTCACGGTGCTGCTCGGGCCTTCGGGCTGCGGCAAGTCCACCTTGCTGCGCATGATCGCGGGACTGGAGACGCCGAGCGGCGGCCAGGTGCGGGTCGGCGGCCGCGTGGTGAACGACGTTCCGCCCGCCGAGCGCGGCTGCGCGCTGGTGTTCCAGAACTACGCGCTCTATCCGCACAAGACGGTGCGGCAGAACCTCGCCTTTCCCTTGCGCATGGCCAAGGCCACGGCCGCCGAGCAGGAGCGCAGCGTGGACGAGATCGCGCACAAGCTCGAACTCACGCCGCTGCTGGAGCGCTATCCGCGCCAGCTCTCGGGCGGCCAGCGCCAGCGCGTGGCGATGGGCCGCGCGATGATCCGCAAGCCCGAGGTGTTTCTCTACGACGAGCCGCTGTCGAACCTCGACCTCGAGCTGCGCGTGAAGCTGCGCTTGGAGATCGCGCGCATGCAGCGCACGCTGAAGGCCACCGCCGTCTACGTGACGCACGACCAGACCGAGGCCATGACGCTGGCCGACCAGATCGTGGTGCTGCGCAAGGGCCGCATCGAGCAGGTGGGCTCGCCGCTCGCGCTGTACCGCTCGCCCGCCAACCTGTTCGTGGCGGGCTTCATCGGCACGCCGCGCATGAACTTCTTCAAGATCGACAGCGCGCAGGCTGATGCGAACGGCACGCTGCTGCGGCTCGGCGATACGCGCGTGCAGATACCGCGCCCCATGCCGGGCCAGCCGGCCACGCTGGGCTTTCGCGCCGAGCAGGCCCGCATCGGCGAACCTGCGCCCGGCGAAGTGCTGCTCGAACTGCAGGGCTGCGAGACGCTGGCGGTCGAACAGCTGGGCGACCGCGCGTACTGCTACCTGAGGTCGTCGCTCGGCGAGCTGGTGCTCATGGCACCGGAGGCGGACGCGAATCTTTCGGGCACCCTGCGGCTGGCCATCGCGCCCGGCGCGCTTCACTTCTTCGATGCCGGCGGCGTGGCCGTGGGCACCGAAGAGCGCCTGCTCGCGGCCTGAAGTTCTCCGGCGAACGCGGTGCGCGGCAAGCGGCTTGTCCTCCGTTCTCCGCGTCCGCTTGCAGGAAAGGGCCGGAACGAGGGCGCGGCCCGACAGCGCCTGCGAGCGAGGCCACTGGCTCTACAGCACGCCAGCGCTTCGAGTGGCTCGGCTTTGCCTTCGGACCGAGGACCACCGACCCGATGACGGCGCGGGTCGCGGCAGCGTTCGACCGTCGCTACCGAAAGGACACACGCGGAGCGCCGATGGCAACTTAACTCTACGTTGACAACTTCATCGACCCCGACATCATGGTCCTGCGGATCGAGGGGAGCACCCTGATGCCAACGGAGAAAGAAGGAATCCATGCCTCATGCCTTGCTGCGACGACTTTTGATGTCATTGGGCTGTCTGTCGGGATTTGTCGCTGCTCCTCAGGCACAGGCCGCGCCGCTCGGGGATCCCGTCATGGTGAATACCGCCACTGCGGGCAATCAGCGTCCGATCTACTTCTCCGCAGGTTCAAACGGAGAAAAACTTCTGATCTGGTTCGACGCCGCAGCAAATGCCACATACGCTCAAAGAATAAGGTCGTCAGGCACGCCTTTTCTGACAAGACACCAGATCCAGACGCCTCCGGCGTATGCAAACTTCTCGGTCGACCGCGCCGGCAACTTCGTCTTCGGAAGCGACCCAGGACGAGTCACGGCTTATGACAGGAACGGCAATCTGCTTTCCAGTTTCCAAACGACTCCGGATTCATCGAGCACGGTCGCGAGCATGGATACGGATGGCAATATCACTGCAGCCTACTCGCGCTCGGCCTCGGAAGGGGCGCCTCGGACGATTGCGATCAGGCGATTCAATACCGGCGGGATTCCCATCGGTCCTGAAATCATCGTTGCATCGGATGCCCCGGACAAACTCGCCGGCCCCAGTTCAATTGCCACCGACGATGCAGGGAACATCGCATTGTCATTTGCGACCAGGCCCGGTCCGACGGCAAACCAATCCAACATCATGATCCAGCGCTTCAGCCGCGCAGGTGTGGCGCTGGCTCCGGCACTTGTCGTCAGCGCCATCCGATCGATATACAGCTCGGGCGGCCGTATTGCCATGGAACCCGGCGGGAAATCCATCATCACCTGGAGCGCTTCCCAGGATGACAACTACACCTGGAACATCTACGCCCGCCCCTATGACGCGAATGGCAACCCCGGCGGATCGGTGCGAGTCAACCAACGCATCCACGAAGGCGAACCCGGGCCGAATCCGGGGATTGCAGAGAATGGCGATTTTGTCGTTTCATGGATTGCATCGAGTGGCGTGGTCGGTGGCCCCCAAAGCTCCACGTTGGCGGCCAGGCAATTTCGCAGCGATGGAACTCCGATTGGCGATGAATTTCGAGTCGACCCGCCGCAACCGCAATTTGGAGCCAGCCCGCTGCTGGCAATGGACCCGGTGGGAAATTTTGCAGTGACATGGCTCAGCACCTCTGCCGAGACCGGATGGGACGTCATGGTGCGCTCCTTCAAGATGGACACCCGGCCGCCCCTTGTGCAACTCCTGAACAACCAGCCCGCCCAAGGCCTGGCCGGCGGCACCGACAGCTGGAGCTACTACCGGATCACGGTCCCCCCCGGCGTCGCACAACTGAACATCAGCATGGCCGGCCCCGTCGGCGGTGGTGACGGCGACATGTACATCCGCCTCGGCGCACTCCCGTCGCTGACGGCCTGGGACTATCGCCCCTACGTCAACGGCAGCAACGAAGCCATCGCGATCAGCAATCCCCTGCCTGGTGACTTCTACATCGCGATCCACGGGCGCAGCGCGTACTCGTCGGTCGGCCTGACCGCGAGCTACGACTGAGGCTCGCCTGCTCCTAGGCCTGGATGAATGCCAGCAGATCCGCGTTCACCTGATCTTTATGCGTGGTGCAGGTGGCATGCGGCGCGCCGGCGTAGACCTTGAGCTGGCTGCCCTTGATCATCTCGGCCGCGAGCTTGCCGGTGGCCTCGAGGGGCACCACCTGGTCGTCGTCGCCGTGGATCACGAGCGTGGGCACGTCGATCTTCGCCATGTCGGGACGGAAGTCGGTTTCGGAGAAGGCGGTCACGCAGTCGATGGTGGCCTTGATCGAGGCCTGCAGCGCGATCTGCAGCGTCTGCTTGAAGATGCCCTGCGACACCTTCGCACCGGGGCGGTTGGTGCCATAGAAAAGTGTGCTGAAGTCGTCGAGGAACTGCGGGCGATCGGCGGCCAGGCCGGCACGGATGCCGGCGAACAGCGAGGCCTCGGGGCCGACGGGATGGTCGGGCGTCTTCATGAACAGCGGCGTCACGGCGCTGATGAGCGCGAGCCTGGCCACGCGTGCGCTGCCCTTGCGCGCGATGTAGCGCGTCACGTCGCCGCCGCCCATCGAGAAGCCCACGAGGATCACGTCCTTCAGGTCGAGCGTCTCGACCAGCTCGGCGATGTCGTCGGCGAAGGTGTCGTAGTCGTAGCCGGTCCACGGCTGGCTCGAGCGGCCGAAGCCGCGGCGGTCGAAGGCGATCGCGCGGTAGCCTCGTTCGGCGAAGAACAGCATCTGGGCGTCCCACATGTCGGCGCTCAGAGGCCAGCCGTGGCTGAACAGGATGGGCTGGCCCGAGCCCCAGTCCTTGTAGTAGAGCTCGGTGCCGTCGCGCAATGTGAGTGTGGTCATGGTTTTTCCAGTTGGATGAAAAGAGAGAAGAAGGAAATCAGAGCGACAGGAAGTGATGCACCTCGGGCCGGCCGGGCCCGATGTGAAAGCGCATGGCCTCGCCCTGCAGGTCGGCGTCGGCATGCGACACGCGGTGGTGCTGGCGCAGGTGCTCGGCCCAGGATTCGACGAGGAACCACTCCATCACGCGCTCGGGGTCGCCCGTGTGTTCGGTGAGGCCCCAGGCATAGGCGCCGTCGCGGCGGCGCTCCAGCGACAGCCGCTTCATCACGGCGAGGAACGCGGGACGGTCCTCCTGGCGGATGCGGTATTCCACCTGCACCATCACCGGGCCGCGGTCGTTCGCCACGGGCTGGGCGAGCAGCGGTTCGGGCCAGTGGTTCGAGGGCTGCAGGTCGGCTTCGCCGGCCGGCAGGCGCACCCGATGAAAGATCAGCCCGGCCACGGCCAGGCCCACTGCACCCGCCACCAGCGTGGCCGGCACGCCGACCTGCTGCGCGACCAGGCCCCAGCCCAGGCTGCCGGCCGCCATCGCGCCGTTGAACACCGTGAGGTAGACGGCCAGGCCGCGTCCGCGCACCCAGTTCGGCAGGATCGATTGCGCCACGCCATTGAGCGTGGTGAGCGCGATGATCCAGCCCAGGCCCAGCACCAGCAGCAACAGCACCGCAAGCCACTGCGGCGGCGCGAAGACCAGGCTGCCCATCACGCCGGCGGTGAGCAGCGAAGCCAGCAGCAGCATGCCGTCGGCGTCGAGCCGTGCGCGCAGCCGCGGCATCACGAGCGCGCCGCCGATGGCACCCGCACCCACGGCGCCGAGCAGGATGCCGTAGAAGCCCGCGCTGCCGCCGAGCATCTGGCGCGCCACCAGCGGCAGCAGCGCCCACACCGAGCTGGCAAAGAGGAAGAACACCGCCGCGCGCAGCAGCACGCGGTGCAGCTCGCGGCTGGCGCGCGTGTAGCGCAGGCCGGCGCGGAAGGCACCGAGGAAGTTCTCGGACAGGCCGCTGTCGACGGCCGCCGGACGTTTCCACCACAGCAGCGCCGCGATCACGAATGCGTAGCTGAGCACGTCGATGCCGTAGGTGACGGCGGCACCGAAGCTCGCGAGGATCAGGCCGCCCGCGGCCGGCCCGATGGAGCGTGCGATGTTGATGCCCAGCGAGTTCAGCGCCACCGCGCCCTTGAGCTCGGCGCGCGGCACCAGCTCGGGCACGATCGACTGCCAGGTCGGCCCCATGAGCGCGGCGCCGATGCCGCCCACGAACGTCAGCGCGACCAGATACTCGACCGTGAGCGCGCCGGTGTGCGAGAGCACCAGCAGCGTGCCGCTCACGGCCGCCAGCACCAGCTGCACGAAGATCAGGAAGCGCCGCCGGTCGAGGATGTCGGAGAGCACCCCGGCCGGGATCGCAAGCAGGAAAATCGGCAGCGTGGCCGCGGTCTGGATCAGCGCCACCGCGGTCGGGCTGGCCGACAGGTCGGTCACCAGCCAGGAACTCGCCACGTCGCGCATGAAGCTGCCGATATTGCCGAGCACGGTGGCCGCCCACAACACGGCAAAGACCGGCTGGCGCAAGGGCGCGAAGGCGCCGGGCGGTGCGGGAGCGACAGCGGCGCCTTGGGGTGAATCAGACATGGGCATGCTCTTTCAGGTCGAGCCAGGCGACGAGCAGAAAGCCGCCGACCAGGCCCAGGTGTTCGAAGAAGGAATTGGCCGCCATGAAGCGCTCCGGCTGCGGCATCTCCCAGAAGCGCAGCGCAACGAAGGTCGCCATCAAGGTGAAGCCCGCCAGCGCCAGTGCGCCAAGCCAGCGATGAAAGCCCGTGAGGATGAGCGCCGCCGCGCCGAGCTCCAGCACGATCACCGCCGCGGCCAGCGGCCCCGCGGGCGAGAGGCCGAAATGGTTCATCTCGGCGATGGCCGCGTGGAAGTCCATCGCCTTGTTGAGCCCGCCCTGCAGGTAGGCCGCGCACAGCAGCAGCAAGGCGACCCAGCGCACCGCGGCTGAGGTGGTCCAGCGCATCGTCGCCATCACACCGCCCAGCAGGCGCAGCCCAGCGCGCCCCAGAAGCTCTTGAGGTCGGCGATCGGCAGCTTGCTGCTCCAGGCCGTCGCATGCCGGTGGCCGTGCACGTTGCAGTTGTTGGCGCAGGCGCAGGCCGCGGCGGCGTTGCGCAGCACCTTCTGCATCGGGGCGCCTTCGGCGCTGCCCGCGGCATCGGCCCAGCCGGCATAGCCGCCGAAGGTGCGCGCGGGCGACCAGTCCGGCATGGCCGGCGGCGGCGCGCCTTCGTCGTGCGCGGCGAAGGGGCCGGCGCCGTAGACCACCTTGCCGCCGACCATGGTGAGCAGCGCGGTGGTGTCGGCGATCTCCGATTCGGCACAGGCGAAGTAGTCGCGGTCGGGCACCACGAGGTCAGCGAGCATGCCGGCCTCGATGCGGCCCTTCTTGCCGACCTCGTTGGAGAACCAGGTCACGTTCTCGGTCCACATGCGCAGTGCGCCTTCGCGGTCGAGGCAGTTGCGCTGCGGATAGAGCTGCATGCCGCCCACCGTCTTGCCGGTGACCAGCCACGACAGCGACACCCACGGGTTGTACGAGGCGACGCGCGTGGCGTCGGTGCCGGCCGACACCTTCAGGCCGCGCTCGAGCATGCGCTTGACCGGCGGCGTGGCCTCGGCCGCGCCGTGGCCGTAGCGCTCGACGAAATACTCGCCCTGGTAGGCCATGCGGTGCTGCACCGCCACGCCGCCGCCCAATGCAGCGATGCGGTCCATCGACTGCTCCGAAATGGTCTCGGCATGGTCGAAGAACCAGTTCAGGCCCGCGAGCGGCGTGTCCTGGTTGACGCGCTCGAACACGTCGAGCGCGCGGCTGATGGTTTCGTCGTAGGTGGCGTGCATGCGCCACGGCCAGCGGTTCTGCGCGAGGATGCGCACCACGTCCTCGAGCTCGCCTTCCATCTCGGGCGCCATGTCGGGCCGCGGCTGGCGGAAGTCCTCGAAGTCGGCGGCCGAGAACACCAGCATCTCGCCCGCGCCGTTGTGGCGGAAGTAGTCGTCGCCCTGCTTGTACGTCGAGTTGGCGGTCCAGTTGAGGAAGTCTTCCTTCTCGGCCTTGGGCTTCTGCGTGAACAGGTTGTAGGCCAGGCGAATGGTGAGCTGGCCGTCGTCGGCCAGCTTCTGGATCACGGCGTAGTCGTCGGGATAGTTCTGGTTGCCGCCGCCCGCGTCGATGGCGCCGGTCACGCCCAGGCGGTTGAGCTCGCGCATGAAGTGGCGCGTGGAATTGAGCTGGTAGTCGAAGGGCAGCTTCGGGCCCTTGGCCAGCGTGGCGTAGAGGATGGCGGCATTGGGCTTGGCCAGCAGCAGGCCGGTGGGATTGCCGGCGCTGTCGCGCACGATCTCGCCGCCGGGCGGCGCGGGCGTGTCCTTGGTGTAGCCGACGGCGCGCAGCGCGGCGCCGTTGAGCAGCGCGCGGTCGTACAGGTGCAGGATGAACACCGGCGTGTCGGGCGCCACCACATTGAGTTCCGCAATGGTCGGCAGGCGCTTCTCGGCGAACTGGTGCTCTGTGAAGCCACCGACCACGCGCACCCATTGCGGCGCCGGCGTGACGGCCACCTGGCGCTTGAGCATGCCCATGGCGTCGGCCAGACTCCTCACGCCGTCCCAGCGCAGCTCCATGTTGAAGTTGAGCCCGCCGCGGATGATGTGCAGGTGGTTGTCAATCAGGCCCGGCAGCACGCGCTTGCCCTGCAGGTCGATCACGCGGGTGTGGCTGCGGGCGAGGGGCAGGATGTCCTCGGCCCGGCCCACGTGCGTGAAGCGGCCGTCCTTGATGGCCACCGCATCGGCCGTGGGATTGGCGCGGTCGAGGGTGGTGAACAGCCCGCGGTGCAGGATCAGGTCGGGGGTCTCGGTGTCAGCCATTGCGGGGCTCCTTCGAAGATGCGGCGTCGGTTGCAGCGGTGGGCAGGCATTTCGGCAGCTCGCCGAACACATGCGGCTTGACCTGGTGGTGCAGCCAGGACGCGGCCACGGCCTGCGGCCCGACCAGGCTCTTCACCAGCGGCGGAATCTGCTCGCCCAGCAGGATACCGAGCAATCCCACCAGCGCGATGACCGGCGGCGCCGGCGAGCGCACCTGGAAGAGCGCATAGATCACGCCGACCAGAAGGCCGAGCGCAAGGGAAACGACATAGGGCTTCATGGCCGGGCCTTCCTTCTCTTCTATCCCGCTCAACCTTCGTGCGCGCCGAACATGGTCTTGGCGTAGGTCACGCCCAGGCCGTAGGCGCCGCCCACCTTCTTCGCGATGCCGGTGGTCAGCTCGTAGGTGTCGCCGCGCGCCCAGTCGCGCTGCAGTTCGAGCAGGTACTGCAGCGAGGTCATCGGCTGCGCGCCGGCCTGCACCATGCGCTCCATCGCGCGGTTGTGGGCCTCGGCCGAGACATCGCCGCAGGCGTCGGCGATCACGTACACCTCGAAGCCCTGGTCGAGCGCCGACAGCGCCGGGCCGACGATGCACACGCTGGTCCACAGGCCCGCGAGCACGATGCGCGGCTTGCCGATCTCGTTGACGCGCTCGATCACGGCCGCGTCTTCCCAGGTGTTCATCGAGGTGCGGTCGAGCATCTTCTGGCCCGGGAAGGCGTCGGTGATCTCGCTGAACATCGGGCCCGAGAAGCTCTTCTCGGCCACCGTGGTCAGGATGGTCGAGACCTTGAAGCCGGCCGCGGCCTGCGCCACCAGCGCGGCGTTGTTGCGCAGGTTCACGGCATCGATCGAGTGCGTGGCAAAGGCCATCTGCGACTGGAAGTCGATCATCACCAGCGTGTGGTCGGTGGGGGTGAGCAGCTTGGCGCCGGCGGTGGGGGTGGCTTTGATGGACATGGGAAGCTCCTTTGGGGTTGAGTGGATGTTCGATTCGATTCACAATTGCTTTCGGAGGAAATCTCCTTGGCATGGGCTCAATCATCGGGGCCATTTCATCCGTCATCGACGAAACTTTTCACCATCAATGATCGAAGTTTTCGATCATTGCCTTTTCGAGGATTGCCGCGTGCTCAAACTCAGCCTGGAAGCCATCGAGGTCGTCGACGCCATTGCGCGCCACGGCTCCTTCGCCGCCGCCGCCGCGCGCCTGAACAAGGTGCCCTCCACCATCTCGTACGCGGTGGGCAAGCTGGAGGAGCAGCTGGGCATGCTGCTGTTCGAGCGCAACGGCCCGCGTGTGACCCTCACCGGCGCGGGCGAGGAAATGCTCAAGGAAGGCCGCTGGCTGCTCAGCGCCGCGAGCGACCTCGAATCGCGCATGCGGCAGATCGCCACCGGCTACGAGTCGGAGCTGCGGCTGGTGCACGACTCGCTCATTCCCACCGAGGCGCTGATCGGCGACATCCGCGCCTTCGAGGACCTGCGCTGCGGCACGCGGCTGCGCGTGGGCTGCGAGGCGCTCACCGGCAGCTGGGAGGCGCTGCGCGAGGGCCGCGCCGACATCGTGATTGCCGCGGGCGAAGGCCCGGCCGGCGGCGGCTACCAGGCCGTCGCCGTGGGCAGCCTGGAGTTCGCGTTCTGCGTCGCGCCCACGCACCCGCTCACGCGGCTGGGCCGGCCGGTGCAGCGCGGCGACCTGCTGGAGTGCAACGCCATCGTGGTGGGCGACAGCGCGCGCACGCTGTCGGAGCGCACGGTGGGCCTGCTCGCGGGCCAGCCGCGCATCACCGTGCCGTCGATGGCCGCGAAGATCGCCTGCCAGGTGGCCGGGCTGGGCCATGGCTTCCTGCCGCGCGCCTGCATCGTGAACGAGCTCAGGCGGGGCACGCTGGTGGAACTGCCGACCGAAGAGCCGCGCCCGCCCGAGGCCTTCTGGCTCGCATGGAAGACCAATGCGCAGGGCCAGGCGCTGCGCTGGTGGCGGGAGCGGATGAACCGCACGCTGGTGCCGGCGCTGCTGCCGCGCTCGCCCTGAGCGGCCGCACCGGCAAGCCCGCTGCGAGACTCAGTCCGCGGTCGCGCCCGACTTCTTCACCAGCTCGGCCCAGCGCGGGATCTCGCGCGCCATGTGGTCGCGCAGTTCCTCCGGCGTGCTGCCGACAATCTCCATGGCCAGCTGGCCCGAGAGCTTGGCCTGCACGTCGGGCTGCTTCAGCGCCTTGACGATCTCGGCATTCAGGCGCTGCACGATGGGCCTGGGGGTGCCCTTGGGCGCATAGACCGCCTGCCATGACGACATCTCGAAGCCCGGCACGCCCGACTCGATCATGGTCGGCAGTTCCGGCACCAGCGCGATGCGCTTGCCGGTGGTCACGGCCAGCAGCTTGAGCCGGCCGCTCTTGACGAGCGGCAGCGCGGCCGTCACCTGGTCGAACATGAAGGGCACCAGGCCCGACGCGACATCGGTCATGGCGGGCGGCGTACCCTTGTACGGCACGTGCGTGAGCTTGACGCCGATCATGTCGGCGAACATCTCGCCCGCCAGGTGCGTCGAGGTGCCGGCGCCGGACGAGGCGAAGGTGCGCTTGGACTCGTCCTTCTTGAGCAGCGCGATCAGCTCGGCCACCGAGTTCACGCCGAGCTGGCTGTTGACGATCAGCACGTTGGGCAGCCGGCCGACCAGCGACACGGGCTCGAAGTCCTTCATCGGGTCATAGGGCAGCTTCTTGTAGAGGCTGGCGTTGATGGCGTGCGTGCTGATGGTGCCGCCGAACAGCGTGTAGCCATCGGGCGCGGCCTTGGCCACGTAGGCCGCGCCGATGCCGCCGGCCTGCCCCGGCTTGTTGTCCACCACCACCGACTGGTGAAGGCTCTCCTGCAGCTTGTTCGACAGGATGCGGCCCACGATGTCGGTGGAGCCGCCGGCCGTGAAGGGCACGACGTAGGTGATGGGCTTGGCCGTGGGCCACTCGGCCTGCGCGAGGACCGCGGCCGGGGCCAAGGCGAGTGCGGATGCGAGCGCGGCGGACCAAAGGCCCGCGGCGCGTTGGATGAAGGGCATGGTGTTGTCTCTCTTGTCGTTGTCGGGGAGGAAAAAACCGGCGTCAGCGCCCGCAGGCCTGGCGCCAGGCGGCGAACTCGGTGCGGCTTTGCTCCTCGGTCGGCGGATAAAGGCCGAGGATGGAACGGCCTTCGAGCACTTTCTCCTGCACGAAGTCCTCGAAGACGGTCATCTCGGTGGCCTCGGCCGCGATCTCGTCGGCAATGCCGGCCGGAATCACGATGACGCCTTCGGCATCGCCCACCACCACGTCGCCAGGCCACACGGCCACGTCGCCGCAGCCGATCGGCACGTTGATGTCGATGGCTTGGTGCAAGGTCAGGTTGGTGGGCGCGCTCGGGCGCTGGTGGTAGGCCGGAAAGCCGAGCCTGGCGATGTCGGGGCTGTCGCGGAAGCCGCCGTCGGTGACCACGCCGGCCACGCCGCGCTTCATGAGCCGGCTCACCAGGATGCCGCCGGCCGAGGCGGCGCGCGCGTCCTTGCGGCTGTCCATCAGCAGCACCGCGCCCACCGGGCACTGCTCCACGGCCTGGCGCTGCGGGTGGTTGCGGTCGTTGAACACGGTGATGGGATTCAGGTCTTCGCGCGCCGGCATGTAGCGCAGCGTGAAGGCCTCGCCGACCATGTTGGGCAGGCTCGCATCGAGCGGATGCACGTCCTGGATGAACTGGTTGCGCAGTCCGCGCTTGAACAGCGCCGTGCACAGGGTGGCGGTGCTGACCTTCATCAGCTTCTCGCGGGTTTGGGGATTCAAGTGGGTCTCCGTTGAGGTCTTCAGAAGATGTCCGGCTCGGGCACGGGGCGGCCGAACGCGGTTTCGAGGAAGTCGAAGTCGCAGCCCTCGTTGGCCTGCAGGATGTGGCGGCCGAACATCCAGCCGTAGCCGCGTTCATAGCGCGCGGGCGGCGGTGTCCAGGCCGCCTTGCGGCGGGCCAGTTCCTCGTCGCTCACTTCGAGATGGATCGTGCGTGCGGGCACGTCCACCGTGATGCGGTCGCCCGTGCGTACCAGTGCCAGCGGCCCGCCCACGGCCGCCTCGGGCGAGCAGTGCAGCAGGCAGCCGCCGTAGCTGGTGCCGCTCATGCGCGCATCCGACAGGCGCAGCATGTCCTTCACGCCCTGCTTCAGCAGCTTGGTCGGGATCGGCAGCATGCCCCACTCGGGCATGCCGGCGCCGCGCGGGCCGGCGTTGCGCAGCACCAGGATGTCGTCGCCGGTCACGTCGAGCGCGGGATCGTCCACCGCCTTCTTGAGCGACGGATAGTCGTCGAACACCAGCGCACGGCCGGTGTGCTGCAGCAGGTGCGCCGCGCAGGCGCTGGGCTTGATCACCACGCCATCGGGCGCGAGGTTGCCGCGCAGCACGGCCAGCGCGCCTTCGGCATAGATGGGGTTGGCGAGCGGCCGGATCACGTCGTCGTTGAACACCTCGGCGCCCTCGATGTTCTGGCCGAGGGTGCGGCCGTTGACCGTGCGCGCCTCGGTCTTCAGGTGGCCGCGGATGCGCGCGAGCATCGCGGGCAGGCCGCCCGCATAGAAGAAGTCTTCCATCAGGTAGGTGTCGCCGCTCGGCCGGATGTTGGCGACCACCGGCACCCGGCGGCTCGCGGCGTCGAAGTCGTCCAGCGTGACCGGATGGCCCGCGCGGCGCGACATGGCGATCAGGTGGACGATGGCGTTGGTGCTGCATCCCATGGCCATGGCGCAGGCGATGCCGTTCTCGAAGTTGGCACGCGTGAGCATCTTCGCGGGCGTCAGGTCGTCCCACACCATCTCGACGATGCGGCGGCCGCACTCGGCGCTCATGCGCACATGGTTGGCATCGGCCGCGGGAATGCTGGAGGCACCCGGCAGCGTGAACCCCACGGCCTCGGCGATGCCCATCATGGTGGCCGCGGTGCCCATCGTCATGCAGGTGCCGTGGCTGCGCGCGATGCCCGCTTCCATCTCCTGCCAGGCCTGGTCGCTCAGCTGGCCGGCGCGGCGCTGGTCCCAGTACTTGAAGGCGTCCGAGCCCGAGCCCAGCACCTGCCCGCGCCAGTTGCCGCGCAGCATGGGGCCGGCCGGCAGGTAGATGAAGGGCAGGCCCATGCTCAGCGCGCCCATCGTGAGGCCCGGCGTGGTCTTGTCGCAGCCGCCCATCAGCACGGCGCCGTCCACCGGATGGCTGCGCAGCAACTCTTCCGTCTCCATCGCAAGGAAGTTGCGGTAGAGCATGGTGGTCGGCTTGACCATGCTTTCGCTCAGCGAGATGGCCGGCAGCTCGAGCGGGAAGCCGCCCGCCTGGAAGATGCCGCGCTTGACGTCGTCCACGCGCTGCTTGAAGTGCGAATGGCACTGGTTGGCATCGCTCCAGGTGTTGACGATGGCGATGATCGGCTTGCCCACCCAGTCGGCGGGCGCATAGCCCATCTGCATCACCCGCGAGCGATGGCCGAAGGAGCGGAAGTCGTCGGGCGCGAACCAGCGGGCGCTGCGCAGGGTGTCGTAGGAACGTGGCATCGGAGGCGGAACCGGCATTCTTTGTGGGATCCGCTACATTAAAACACTAATATATTACTTGGTCAAAGCGAAAATTCGAACGAATGACAGCCCTCCCCCGGATCCGACTCGACCGCACACGCCTTGCAGCGCCCCAGGTGCTCGAAAAGCTGCGCGATGCCATCCTTTCTCTCGAACTCGTGCCCGGCACGGTGCTGGTCCGCCAGGAGCTGGCCGACCGCTTCGGCGTGAGCCAGACGCCGGTGCGCGAGGCGCTGCTGCGCCTGGCCGAGGAAGGCCTGGTGGACGTGTTCCCGCAGCACGCCACGCTGGTGAGCCGCATCGACGTCGATGCCGCGAGGCAGGCGCACTTCCTGCGCCGCTCGATCGAACTCGAGATCGTGCATCAGCTGGCCGAAGAGGCGCCGCCCGAACTGGCGGCCCAGCTGCAGGCCCAGGTCGGGCTGCAGGCCACGCTGGCGGCCGCGCGGCAGTACGGCGACTTCGTCGGCGCCGACCGAAAGTTCCACCAGCTGATGTATGAAGCCGCGGGCGTGCCGAGCCTGTGGGACATGGTGTGCCGCGTCTCGGGCCATGTGGACCGACTGCGCCGCCTGCACCTGCCCACGGCCGGCAAGACCGAGGCGATCCTGCGCGACCACCGCGCCATCGTGCGCGCCATTGCCAGGCACGACGGCGCCGCGGCGCAGAAAGCACTGCGCGAGCATCTCTCCGGCACGCTGAGCTCGCTGCCGGAGATCTGTGCGCGTCATCCGGATTTCATTGCAGGGAAATAGCGCGGCCAGCCAGCCTCTCCGATTCACCGGCGGTCGATCTCGTGCGGCTGAATTCGGAATCCACCAGAAACGAGGAACTGATACTTGGCGTCAGGAGCTTCGCCTGCGGATCGTTCCCGTCAGTACATATCGGCTGCCAGCGCCGTCACGCTTTCCGCGCCATCGACGATGCTGTCGCGCAGCCCGGGCGCCTTGGCGAGGATGTGCTCGGCATAGAAGCGCGCGGTCGCGATCTTGGCCTGCATGAAGTCCACGTCGACGTTGTGCGACGCAAGGTCCTGCGCAATGATCAGCGAGCGCGCCAGCTGCCAGCCGGCCACGAGGTTGCCCGCGAGCATCAGGTAGGGCACGCTGCCCGCGAACACCGCGTTGGGCGAGGCCTTGGTCTGGCCCGC